>DASVOT010000397.1:0-3955 GCA_036383235.1 Chryseosolibacter sp. | reverse complement strand
GAGTATAAATGGCATTCAGGGAGGCCGCATTGTCAAAGGTTCCATCGCCTGATGAAGTCCAGGTTGCGCTCGTCGCTGCTCCTCCGATCGAACCCGCAAGCGTGGCCGTGCTGCCAGAGCAAATGACCTGCGGAGCGCCCGCGTCCACGGTGGCTGGCGCATCGCTGGTGATGGTAACCTGATCGCTTGAGCCCGGGCAAATCGCGTTGGTGTCAGTGATCGTCCAGGTCAATAGGTTGGCTCCGGTTGAGAGGTTGCCCGCAACCGCATTGGGCGTGTTGGCATCAGGCGAAAACGTGACGCCCGGCGGACCCGTCCAGGTTCCGGTTTCGCCGGTGCCGGCAGCGTTACCGTTGAGGGTCGCGGACGATCCGCACACGGTTTGGTCGGCACCTGCGTTGGGCATGGTCGTCACCGGAACGTTAATGTTGACACTGTAAACACAATTGTTATTATCTGTAACCTGCGCCGTGTAGGCCCCACCATCGAGGTTACTGAAGGTGTGGTTTCCCGCAGCTGCGTTGTTGGTGTTGGGTATGGCCGTAACAGCCGTCGGCCAGGTGATATCATAAGGTGCGCTTCCGCCGGAGAGGTTGAGTGTTATGGAACCATCGGCGTTTGCTCCTCCCGTCAGCGGGTTACAATCGGGATCGATCGTTACACCTACGGCGAGCGCGTTGGCGGAATTCACGTTGATGCCCAGGCCACCGATGTTTACGTTTCCCGAGGGGGAGCAGTTCACGCGTATAATGTAATCGCCGTTCGGCACACCGCCGAATTCGACGGCTGCGACGACACCCGGAGGCAGCGGGAGGCTTGTATTGACGGTAACGGGTCCCAGCGGATCGGAAACATATTGCCCGGTGGTCAGGCTGAAGAGAAAATAGGAGAGCGCCGGCGTCCCGTTCAGGAAGTAGGCGCGGATGGTTCCGTTTTGTCCGGCGTCATTGCAGACCTCGATCACGGTTGAGGCGTCCGTAGGACAACCCGCCCGCGCCGTCATCGCCGCGGAAATCAATAAGATGAATGTGACAACAAATCTATTCATCTGATCTCCTCTTTCGGGGTGATTGAGATCCCGTCCATTCCGCCCAGTGTTCTATAGCATGTATTTCCCCATTCGACTTTTACAAAATACGTGGAGGGGGTCAGCCCTTCGATCGTCACTTTATCCGGGGAAACCACTTCCTTTTTCTGAACCTGCGTGGCCGTACCCTCCATCCGGAAGACCGTAAAGGTGTAGGTGCCTGGCTCCGGATCTTTTATCGATATGGAAATTTGTCCGGAGGCGGACTGTTTTTCTGAAGGGACTGGCTGCACCGAAAATTCCCCCTTGCATTGAGCGCTTGCCGGCGAGTGGACGAAAAAGATGAAAATCCCCGAAAAGAAAACCCAAAGAAGAAGTTTGAGGGGGTCATTAAACCTTAATTTCATACAGGTAGGAGGTAAATCTTTCAAGACCAAACAGTTCAATGTAACCGTTAAATAATGTTCAAAAAGGTATAGTAACCCATTGATCCACAAAATAAAGGTCTGGATTACGCTTTGGCACGGTATATCTAAAAAATCATTTACCCCGTGCGGGTAATATTCAGCTTAAAAAATCAAGTTCCGCGTCTTAAAACTTTCTCTTCAGGACCTCGCTCAGGACCACCGCTTCTTTCAGGGTATCCGGATTGCGAAGGATCTTTTTATAACGATCCAACAATATGCTCTTTTGTTGTGTTTCGAAAACCTTGAACTTGCCAAAATCCATCGCCGTATCTTTCAACTTCAACGTTTCCTCCAGAGACGTGTGCTGGTAGGCCTGACGTCTGGTTTGCTCGTAAGATTTGGGGCTCCGGACATCGTATTCAGCCTCTGGAATTTCCTCCAGGCTGCGCGCTTCCTCGTCTACTTCGCGTTCGACAGGCTGATATCTGCGTTCCGGCAAGGATTGTGGTTGTGGCGAAGGCCTCTGAATTTTTTTTCCTTCGGTTATTTCCCGCAATAACTCCTCAAAGGTGAGTTGCCGCGGTACTTCCGCAGACGGCGTTTGCGGCTGACCCTGGCGCCTGCGCTCCGGTCTGTCGTCTGCGGTGGGGGCGCCGGGTTGTTCAGTTTTCTTGAGCATTCTGCTCAGGAAATAAATGGCGACGATAACGATATAGATCCAGAACTGAGCGTCCATCAGACAAAAATAATAAAATAATTTAAAATGCCTATTGCGCTGATTTCTATCGTTTTCGAATGCGTCCGGCGCCCCCGCCTTTTTTTATTTTGAATTGCAGATTTCAGTGGCGTATCTTTGGCTTTTACCAATCGGTAGGCAGTACCCGGCAAGCTCGGAAAAGAGCGGCCGACCGGCTTCATACCTGAGAGGAGTTTTCAACCACTACAACCACTACAAGATGCAATTAGCGAAACTGGAGATTAAAGGCTTCAAGAGTTTTGCCGACAAGATCGTAATTAACTTTGACGAAGGTATTACCGGGATCGTTGGTCCCAACGGATGCGGCAAGTCGAACGTAGTCGACTCGATCCGGTGGGTATTGGGGGAGCAGAAGACCAGTGCGCTGCGTTCCGAAAAAATGGAGAACGTCATCTTTAATGGCACCAGCCAGCGGCCGGCGCAGCAAATGGCGGAGGTTTCCCTTACGATAAACAACACAAAGAATATTCTGCCGACTGAGTATTCGCAGATTACCATCACGCGCAGGCTTTACCGGTCGGGAGAGAGCGAATACCTGCTCAACGGTGTCACTTGCAGGTTGAAAGATATCACGAATCTCTTTATGGATACGGGTGTGGCGTCCAACAGCTATGCGATCATCGAGCTCGGCATGGTGGACGACCTCCTGAACGATAAGGACAACAGCAGGCGCACGCTGTTTGAGGAGGCCGCGGGAATTTCGAAATTCAAGAAACGCAAGAAAGAAACCCTTAAGAAACTCGAAGACACCGATGCCGATCTGGAGCGTGTGGAAGACCTCCTTTTCGAGATCGAAAAAAATATGAAGAGCCTGGAGAAGCAGGCGCGACAGACTGAAAATTATTACCGCATCAAGGAGGAATACAAACAGAAAAGCATTCACCTGGCCAAGGTGGTCGTCAACAAACAGAAAGAGAAATTCAATTCCATTACTGCCGAGATCGCGGCTGAAAACGACCGTAAGATCGCGCTGACTACGGACCTCGCGGAAAAGGAAGCGGCAATTGAGAAGGCCAAGGCGGAGCTGATCCTCAAGGAGAAGACCCTGTCTTCGCGTCAGAAAGCGATCAATGAGTTCGTCTCAAAGATCCGTCATTACGAGGGTGAGAAGCAGATCAAGAACGAACGGCTCAAATACCTGAACGACCGGGCCAACAGCCTCCGGGAGCAGATCGAGCAGGACCGGAAAAGCAATGAGCGCGCGAAGTTCAGCATCCAGAGCCTGGAGAATGAACGAGAGGCAGCCGCCCAGATCCTTCAGGATATCAATCAGAAGCTCGATCATTTAAAGGCCGAATACGAAGAACAAAAACGCAAGACCGCCTCGCTGCAGGCGCAATCGGATGCCATTCGCCAGGTACAGCGCGAACGTCAGGAGGAAACGTTCCAGGTAAACAAGGATGTGGAGATCCGCGAAATCCAGGTGTCCTCCCTGAAACAGGAGCTCGAGCGCACGGCCACGGATACTTCCCAGCAAAGCGCAAGCCTCCAGGAGTTTGAGAAAAAACTGGTGGTACTGCAGGAAGAACTTGGCCTGAGGACGCAGGAGCTGGACGGGTTGAAGAAAGAGGAAGAAAACGTGCAGAACCGGACGGCTTCGCTGGAAAAGACCATTGATATGATTCGCGAAGAGCTGAACGTCACCAACCGGAAGCTCGACGCGCGGCAGAACGAATACAACCTCACCAAATCCCTCGTTGAAAACCTGGAGGGGTTCCCGGAAGCCATCAAGTTTCTTAAAAAGAAGATCGCCAAAAACGCTCC
>DASVOT010000396.1:0-5785 GCA_036383235.1 Chryseosolibacter sp. | reverse complement strand
AGGTAGCATATAACGGAAAGCTTTCTGTGGTCGTCTTTCCTGAACTGATCAAGGTGACGTTTATAAAAAGTGCCGGGAGGATAGACGGTCTTATGCACCTCCATGTCCTTCAGGCTAAGAAAGAGCGTTTCGTTCAGGTATTGCATCAGATGTTCCAGTCTCTCTAAATACAGTGAGAGGGCGGGCGACGCGGATGTTTTATCGATCCACTGGATATAATCGCCGCGTATGCTTTCATTGATCTGAAGCTGGTGCTGTTGCCCGATACCGGCTTTCTTGAAATGGTCTGTCTCCTTAAAATTTTTCGGAGCAATAATTGCATCCACTTCTGAGGGCGTGAGAAACCGGTCTGCAGACGCATAACCTTGGCCGGCAAGCTGGTCGGCAATAGAATCAAACAGGTGGGTCATGGAACAATTTATGGCGTAAATGCCTATACTTACAGATTGCGATTGAATATGAAGCCAAAATTATCGGATTTCAGGGGGAGGAACAGGGGCATCATTGCTTTTATTTTCTTATTGCTGCTGAGCGCCGGCTGCGGAAAACCTGATCAGGATATTGCGCTACGCAAGATCAAAGATGTGGTGGTCGACGCTTCGTCGGAGCCGATGTTGAAAGCGAACGCGGTCTTTTACAATCCCAACCGTGTGCGGGGCAGATTGAAGAAAATTGACGTGGAGATCTACGTGAATGGCAAGAAGGCGGCGAGTGTTGATCAGAAACTGAAGACTGTCATCCCTGCCGCAGCGGAATTCACGGTCCCCATCGAGGTCAAGCTGGCCCTGAAGGAGCTTGGATTCATGGATACGCTTTTCGGCATGATCGGCGGCAAGACCTTTCAGATCCATTACAAAGGATCGCTGAATCTATCCTACCACGGGCTTCCGGTTCATGTGCCCGTCGATTACCAGGACGACGTGAGAATTCGCTTCTAGGAGCGCGGGTTGAAGGAGGCGCCGGGCACGTAAACATATTACAGAATAATCTGATTGGATGGCTGAGACATCAGGACGGGCTGGCCGGCCCGGCGCTCTCAGCTGACGCTGGATATTCCAAACACGCCGGTGTAGAACGTGATGAGTATGGCTACGATGATACCGATCACCACGATGATTCTCTTTTTTGTCAACATAAAGTTTTCTGACATATCGGTTAGACACGAAATGTATGTCAACCGTTGCAAGAGTGAAAAATTATTCGGCGGGGTTGCCGGAAGAATATTTGAAATGACGTCAAAGGCTACCAGATTATTTTCCGCGCAGGGCTGGCCAATAAAGATTATTTGGTATTCAGTTTCCGGCCTGGCTGAAAATTTTTTTTGATAATACGCCCTTTTTCTTCAAAGGGCCATTAATTACCCAGCAGCTTGTCAAAGGTGTTGGTTGCCACAAAGTGGTAATTGGGACGCGCCTGCCGGTATATGGCGCGGGCGCGCTTCTTCCCCTCTTCCGTTTTTATCAATTCAGTATACAGCGGGCTCAAGAACTTTCGCCTGCCCGTATTGATTAAGAATGACTTTATCTTTGGCTGCATTTTTTCATAGTGGTTGCGGATAGAGATCACGCCCCACTCGGCAGTGATCTCGGCATTGCCCGACGCGGTGAAGTTCCCGAAATCATCCACTTCATACATTTCCCTCTCGGTCATTTTCTCCGGCAAGTTTTTCAAGAAATGCAGCCATTCATGTGTGCTCCAGTTCTGACCGATGCTCTTGTCAAGCGGTCGCTCGGCTCTCCAGGATGCGATGACGCGGTCAACTTTTTGAAAGCGGTCGGACCTGGGCTGCGGAACACGCTGCGGCAGGCCCTCGGTCATTATCCATTGTTCAAAGATATTTTCGTCGAGGGCGATGTTGAATTTCTTTTGATAGTAGTTGGTGATATAGCTTTTAAAGGCCCCGGTGTCCATTGTGCCAAACGCATGCTGCGCGAAATAGTCTTTCAGGAAGGAATCAAATTTGTCGCGTCCGTACCTTTCTTCAATTGATCTCAGAAAGAAATAGCCCTTGTTATAGGCGATGTCCGTCACTCCCTCATCGGGGTTCCTGCCCTCCAGGTCGAGCTTCAATTTTGTGTCTGCGCCAAGGCCTTTTTCGCGCAGGCTTTCTATTTCGCCTTTCAGGTCCTGCAAATTCAGGGAAGCGAGCATCTCGGCGTAATCTCTTCCATATAGTTTTTCCATGATGCGCGTTTCAAAATAGACTGTGAACCCTTCGTTCAGCCAGAAGTCGTTCCAGGTAGCATTCGTTACCAGGTTCCCCGACCAACTGTGCGCGAGCTCGTGGGCGATGAGCGACGTGAGGGAGCGATCGCCCGCCAGGATAGTCGGCGTCGCAAACGTCAGCCTTGGATTCTCCATGCCTCCAAAAGGGAAACTCGGCGGAAGCACGAGCACGTCATAGCGCTCCCACCGGTAAGGTCCGTACAAAGCTTCCGCGCCGCTGATCATTTTTTCGAGGTCCCCGAACTCCCAGGCAGCCTGATCGACAAGCGCTTTTTCCGCATAGACGCCACTCCGGTCGCTGATGGGTTTGAAACTGATATCTCCGACCGCGAGCGCCAGGAGATACGACGGGATAGGCTGTTTCATTTCAAAATGATACTGCCCGGTTTGATTTTTTTCCTGCGGATTAGTGGCGCTCATGAGGGCGAGAAGGGCTTGCGGAACGGTCACATCGGCGTCGTATGTGAAGCGGACACCGGGGGTATCCTGACAAGGAACCCAGCTCCGGGCGAGTATCGCCTGTGACTGTGTGAACAGGAACGGATACTTCTTGCCCGCCGTCTGCCGGGGACTCAGCCACTGCAGAGCCTCGGCGCCGGGGTCGGTCTCGTATTCGATGTCAACCGTCTTTGTGTCGGGTTTGATTGCGATTGTAAGGGCCTGACCCAATATCGGATCTTTCCTGCCCAGGTGATAGTCAGCAGGGGTGTTTGCATTCAGGCTGACCTTCCGGATGTGAAGGTCTTTCGTGTCAAGGATGATGCTGTCCGCTCCGCCTGATTCGATGGACCACGACGCTTTCCCGTCGATGGTCTTCTTGTCGAAGTTAACGGTTGCGACCCATTTGAGATGCGTTGCTTTTGCTTCAAGGGGCCGGGCGTAAGAGTGGGGATCTTGTTTCATCGGGGCAGTGTTGTTTTTAGTCGCCGTTTCACAGCCGCTGATGAGAACCGCCAGGGCAAGAAAACCGGTTTGGGCTAATCGCATGTTCATTTCTCTGAAAACCGGTTGCAAGAAAGGAAAGTTTTCTTAAAAAGAGTACCGGCCCGACTACTCGCAAGTGGTCTGACCGGTACAGGCATTATAAGAGGGAACTAGAATGAGGTATATACCCTGGTGTAAACGGGGCGGGTCCTGGCAACGTACGAGGGAAAGTCATCCCGCACATAATCCACTTCCAGTCGCGTGGCGCGGCCCAACTCTACGCGCCTCAGCACGACGGGGAGACTCGCGCTGATCGACCAGTTCCTTCCGGAGTACGTGATGTAGACGCGTCTTTCCAGGTCGTAATACACATCGTAATCACGGTAATAAATATATCGCGGCCGGGGGTGGTAATCGCGGACGACGATCACAGGATGATCACAGTAACGATCATGTTCGTGATATACCACACGGCGCGCCTCTTCATGGCGGTAATCGTGAAAGCCGTGATCACGGTCATTGTGATGGCCCTCCCCGCGATAGTCGTCATGATGTCCATGGTGTTCGTCATGCCCTTTGTGATGACCCCTTCCCTGCGCATGGACGCCGCCAGCCAGAGTGATGAGCACAAACGCCATCATCATCGGAAAAAATTTGGTTGTTTTCATATCGCCAGTATTTAATAATGAAGGACTTTCCTTCCACCGGCAGTAAAGGCAAAGGGAGTGCCAGAAATGGGCAGGACGCATGAGGATGCTTCGCTGCAGCGCAGCCCTCAATTTTTTTTGGAAAACTTTAAGGAGTTATTGATCGTAAGTGAACTCTCCGAATTCGGTTTTCAACGTAACCTTTTTTGCGGGCGCGCGTTCGACCCTGCCCACGATCCGGGCATCCACACCAAGGCTCCCGGAGATGTCGATGATGTCAGACGCGTATTTCTCCGGTAAATAGATCTCCATGCGATGGCCCATGTTGAAGACCTTGTACATCTCTTTCCAGTCAGTGGAACTTTCGCGCTGAATGAGTTTGAAAAGCGGAGGAGTCTCAAAGAGATTATCCTTGATCACGTGCAGGCCATCGATGAAGTGGAGCACTTTCGTTTGCGCGCCTCCGCTGCAATGAACCATTCCGCTGATGCGGCCTCTGAGTTTTTCAAAGACTTTCACCAGCACGGGCGCGTACGTGCGCGTCGGCGATAATACAAGCTTGCCGACGTTCACATCCAGGCCGGGCAGGCTGTCTGTTACGTTGTACTTCCCCGAGTACACGAGGTCCTGAGGGAGGGTTGGATCGAAGGACTCCGGATACCTGGATGCGTACTCGTGTGTGAAAACGTCGTGGCGTGCGGAGGTCAGCCCGTTGCTGCCCATTCCGCCGTTGTACTCGTCTTCATAGGTCGCTTTTCCGAAGGAAGCGAGGCCGACGATCACATCGCCGGCTTTGATGTTGGCGTTGTTGATGACATCGCTCTTCTTCATCCGGCATACGACGGTGCTGTCGACAGCGATGGTGCGGACGAGGTCGCCGAGGTCGGCGGTTTCTCCCCCGGTGCTGATGATGTTCAAACCATAGTGCCTCAGTAATTCGAGGAGCTCTTCCGTGCCGTTGATGATGGCTGAGATGACTTCTCCCGGAATGCGGTTCTTGTTCCTTCCGATGGTCGACGAGAGCAGGATGTTATGGGTGGCGCCCACGCAAAGCAGGTCGTCGATATTCATGACGAGCGCGTCCTGCGCGATGCCTTTCCAGACGGAGAGGTCTCCCGTTTCTTTCCAATAGATATAGGCGAGTGATGACTTTGTTCCGGCGCCGTCCGCGTGCA
Organism: Chryseosolibacter sp.; assembly: GCA_036383235.1. Lineage (GTDB taxonomy): Bacteria > Bacteroidota > Bacteroidia > Cytophagales > Cyclobacteriaceae > Chryseosolibacter. The sequence continues at coordinate 813 of DASVOT010000396.1, read as the reverse complement.
TGACCGTGCAATAGTCCGGGTCGTTGCCGAAGTGGTCGGCTACAATCTTGCAAAAGGCTTTCGGGTAAAGGCCCTTGTCGAGTTTGCTGATCGCCTGATGCACATCTTCTTTCGATGCGGATACGCCCCGCTGGTTGTAACGGTCTGACACGCTTGATCGGTTAATGAAACGAATGCAAAGGTGCGAATTTTTTGCGATTAGCCGGCAGGGAGGTAAGCTTTTGGCTGTTGGCTTTTTGGCTGTTGGCGGGTTTGGAGTCTTGAGTTAATCCGGGCGCAGGATGTGAAGGCTCCGGTAGAATCAGCACGATCAGAAAGTACGAGACGAGTGTTCAGGTGCCAGCTTTTGCTAAGAGCTAGAAGCTGGCTGTAGGCTTTTAGCTATTGGCTGTTAGCGGGTTCGGAGCGAATTAATTGATCCGGTCATACGATCCGAAACCCGTGGTAAATGCGCACGCGCTAAGAAAGTACGAAACACATCCTCAAGTGCCGGCTTTTGCCAACAGCTAACCGCCAAAAGCCAACCGCTACTTCATTTCAAACGGCACAAACTTCGGTGCGAGCAGGTGGTGGAACAGGAAGGTGATCACGTAGGCCGCCGCGCAGATCGTAAACAGGATAGTATAACCGGCTGTGACATTCCCGCTTGCGGTAAAGGTGTCGAGGAGGCGCCCGGAGAAGATCGGAAACAGCATGCCGCCAGTAGCGCCCGCCATTCCGCCGATGCCGATGACGGAGGCTACCGCGTTTTTCGGGAACATGTCTGATACGGTAGTATAAAGATTTGCAGACCACGCCTGGTGGGCGGATCCG
>DASVOT010000395.1:0-7520 GCA_036383235.1 Chryseosolibacter sp. | reverse complement strand
CAGCATCCATCTGATTAAACCATCCACGTACATGAACCTCAGCGGGAAAGCCATTTCCTACTGGATGCAACACCTGAACGTCGCCAGGGAAAATCTGCTCGTCGTCGTTGACGACGTAGCCCTCCCGTTCGGAACCCTCCGCATGCGGACCAAAGGAAGCTCTGCCGGACATAACGGACTGAAGAACATCGAAGAAACACTCGGCGACCAGGCCTATGCGAGGCTCCGCTTCGGCATTGGAAGCGATTACAGCAAAGGCCGGCAGATAGACTACGTGCTGAGTAATTTCACGCAGGAAGAGTTTGATGCGATGGGTCCTCTGATGAAGAAAGCGTGCGACATGATCGTTTCTTTCTGCACGATCGGCGCGGAGAAAACGATGAGCCTCTTTAACGATTAAAAAGATATCAACAGCCGCTGTAGTCGTGGACGTTCCTCCCCTTCATCCCGGAACGACATGACGGAAATCGCGCGGCCCCTTCACCGCAGTCATTTACGAACGAGGCATAAGATTTTATTTTGGTGGTAGTCAAACTGAAACCAATGAAAAATCCAGTCCTGCACGTGGGGTTCCTTTGCCTCGCCGTCATTGCCGTGAGCTGCAACGAAGATCCCGGCCTGATTCAGAAACCTGTCAACATCGATTTTACAATATTTTCCGCTAATGAAGCGGTCCGTTCACTTCCACCGAACAGCCGGTTGGTAGTAAGCATCGAATCACAAAACGGACAAACGATACTCGACAACCAGGAAATTGAATTCGATGCCGGCGAAAACGCCTTTTCCACAAGGCCCCTTGACCTCGGTTATGGAAATTACCGGATTACCGAATTCAGCGTGGTAAATGAGAACGATGACATCCTCTACGCCGCTCCAAAAGAAGCAAGCCCGCTGAGCAGCTCGGTTCAGCATCCGCTGGACTATCAATTTTCGCTGATGTCCGGTTCCACGCAAGGGCTACACGTGCGATTGCTGGATGTCAGCCGGCACAAACCCCACGACTTCGGTTATCACTCCTTTAAGAGAACAGGCCGCAAGCTGAACGTCACGGTCTCCGTGAAAGGCGATCGCGGACGGACTTCGGCTGAAGCATTTATCGTCAGCAAGGGGGACACCATCAGCCACTACACTCTTCGCGCGAAGATGAACCAGGTCAGGCTGCCCGCGCAAGTCGGGGAAGACGACCGGATTGTCATTTCAAAGGACGCGTATACGTCCGCCAGCTATCCGCTGTCCGAGATTCTCCTTGATTCCGAAAACAAGCCTTTGAGGGTGATGCTGTCTCCCGCTTTTACCATGCTGTCGTTCATCGATATGAGCGCATCGGCCACTTTTGAGTTCTATCTCGGGGCACCCGAAGGTTCTTCCGTTTCCATAGACTGGGGCGAAGGCACAAGTGAAACGGTGGCATTGGGTTCAGATACCTATATAAGTCATACGTACGCCTCGGGCGGCAACTATCCGGTCACCATCACGGGCGACCTGGATAAGATCACTTACTTCTATTCGTTCTACGGACAGGGAATGGTCGACGCCATCAACTTCCGGCACCTGACCGCCCTGCAGGAAATCCGCTTTGGACTGACCCGCGGTCCGCAGGTGCTCGACCTCAGTCATAATACCAAACTCCAATTCGCGTTGCTGGCAGGTCTGGGAGACCTGGAAAACCTTTATCTTCCCCAGGACCACGAGCTGGTAGGCTTCATGATCTCCGGACCTAACAAGATCACAACGGCCGGGATAGATGCGATCATACGCAACCTGTATCGCAATACCGTAAACAAAAACATCACCAATGGGTCATTTACCTTATCGGCTTCCTGGGCACAGGACGAAGGAGACGAGAGTCTCGTCGGCCCGCCCTCAGCAGAGGGACTGGCGACCCTTCAGCTTCTGAAAGACAATTACGGCTGGACAATCTCTCCGGATCCATTCGATTAGTCCGGCATTGCCAACAGCTAAAAGCCATCCCGATAACTATCGGGAGCCAATAGCCAGTCTCACTTTTCCCGCTTATCCTCCCAGATGAGCTGCTCGCCGGTGCGGGAGGTGAAGAAGTCGGGACAAGCACCGTCGCCCTTTCCTGAAAATCCACCATCGGGAGCGCAGATCGCATTGCAATCTTCGTCGAAAAGCTGGCTTGGAATGTCGCAGCATCGCTGGGGTATAAAGTAGACCTTTTTTCCGCCATAAAAATAACGATAGACCTTGGCAGGTGGATTCCAGACCTCTTCCTGAGAAATCTCGTTGATCTTTTGAAGAACGCATTCAGGCGTGCCCTTTGAAATTTCTTCCTTGCCGCAGCGGTCGGGCAAAAAAATCAAAAGTGAAATCATGACTGAAGCGATGATGAAATTCATAACCGAATGCTTTGCTGTTTAGACACACGCGGCTGGACGACGGTTGGGAGTTCCAATAAAAAAAATATCCTTCAGTTTCTAAGGATGACCGGCGGCTTTATATCTCTTTCGGTCGAGTTCATAGTAGACCTGGATCCTCTCGCCGGCAGCGCGGTTCTCCACCTGCCTCATGCCGATCTTCTCCATAACCGCGACAGCAGCTTTGTTATCGACGCTGGCCCGGCAGACTATTTTTTGCAGCCCCAGTTTCTCAAATCCATATTTCAACAAAGCCTGTGACACCTCCGTTGCATACCCGTTGTTCCAGTGCTCTTTGGCAAAAAGGAAGGTGAGCCCGATGTTAAGAGTGTCGTCGTAATAAACGAGACCGCTTGCTCCGACAAACTGATAGGAGTCTTTCAGCAACGTGGCCCATAGGCCGAGTCCCGGTCTTCTGACGTAATAGGAGAGAAGGCGCTCAAGCTCCGCCATCGTCTGTTCCCTGCTTCGAACGGACCCGTCGCCCATGTAACGCATCACGTCCGGGTCGCTGTTCATCGAAAACAGGTCGTCATAATCTTCGGGCAGCATCTCCCGTAACAACAGGCGTTCTGTTTCAAAGAGTATCATGGCGTCGCTATACGGGTTGCTTTTCCTCTGCGCGCACCGCCTCACCGGTGAACTGATGACAGGAGTGAACCTGCCACTGCCCCCCCTTCAGTTGCCAGAGCGTTGTGATAGACCAGAGCCGCGGCCGAAAGACGGCCCCGTCCCTGTTGATAGTGGTTAGGCTGGACACCGCTGTTACGAGAACGAACTCCGAAGACAAGATCAACACCTTCGTATCGGGGACGCCAAAGTCCTGCTTCGCGACTTTCCAGGTTGCCCTCCATGCGCCCGCCATTTCGTCAAACGTGGCATAACGCGTCGCGCCATCGATGTAACTGCCATCGGAGGAGCGATCAAAATATTTCAGCAGGCTTTCAAGGTCGCCGGCTTCCGCATACTTGAGCATTTCATTGAACCGGTTAATGACGGCGGATTGTATTTCCATTCTTTCGCCTTCTTCCATTGAAGAGGCATCGCGAACGGAGGGGGAGCAACAAGCAAGGATGAGCGCAAACGTTGGTAAAACGTGAGAAAAGGCAACGGGCCATCTATCGTTTTCGCGATGAGAGAGTTTTTTCATCCCCTAGGGTTTATCTCATTAATATACCAAAAATATATTCTGAGGCTAATCCGATGGCAGAATTTAACAGAGAAATCCGCTGAAGCGCCCGTATCGGTAGCGAACCGAACGCATCGCACGGCGCGCTGCAGGCTCAAATTCACGGTTCGAGTACGTGCACGTAAGATTTTTGCCGTTGCGATGCATCGCTCCGAAATAAGCTAAACGAAGAAGCACCCTTTCCTTGATTTGATGTGCGGCGCCGGTGGGCAGCCTTGTTCTCAGCGGATGGCCGGCTTTCCTTCAACGACAAATTGGCGTCTCACATAGAGGTAGGCCAGCAGTGGAAATCCCGTAGAATAGACGAATGTAACAAGAACTGAAATGGGATTCACGGCGATCGGCAGTACCGATCTCAGAACATAGGCAAAAGCCGACACAAAATCCGGAAGGGTGTACAGGGGATTGATCCGGTAAGGGACGTGAACGAGCCACGCGGTAAAAATGTAAAACGCGGAAAGAAACAAAGCCCGATTAAAAAGCCAGCCGCGAATTGCTTTGCACGTTCCGCCGCAGGCGCAAGGCCTAACGCCAGAAGGTTGCGTTTCGCGAACAGCCATAAGACGACTCATGAAATAACGGGTTGAACAAGGATGCCAGCCATGTCGATGGAAATAAATGTGATCGGGCACATTCTGATGGGCCCGGCGTGAACGAACTTAACAAAAAATATAGACCCGAAGGAGCGCGAACATCCCATCATGGATAACAGTAGAAACTTTCTTATATTCCATCATATTAAAATGCCATCCCTATGGAAAAGCACACAATGGCACCGGCCATGACACCTGCCAACGCCCACCAGGACATTCCCGGCAACCCGTCAACGGCAAAAAGCAGTCGCGTCAGATTGAATGACCGCAGCAACGGAAAACCGCTCCGCGTATTGACCGAGGAGGATTGGAACTTCTGGGTCACCAACGGATACATCGTCGTGAAGAATGTTGTCCCCAAAGAGCAGGTCGAACGCCTTGCCAGCTTCCTCTGGGAGTTTGAGGAAAAGAATCCCAACGATCCATCGACGTGGTACACGCCTCCGCGGGCGGAAATGAAAATGAAAGAGCTCACCAATACCGGCATGGTGGAAGTCTACAATCACCAGTACCTGTGGGACAACCGCCAGTACCCGAAAGTGCACGATGTCTTCACCGACATCTGGGGAACGGAGAAATTATGGGTGACCATCGACCGCGCCAACCTGAACTTCCCGATTCGCCCGGGATTCGAATACAAAGGGTTCATTCACTGGGACTACGACCCCGAGACGAAGCCCCAGAATGTCCAGGGAGTGCTCGCCCTCGCCGACCAGGATGACGAACATATGGGGGGCTTCCAGTGTGTGCCCGAGTTATTCAGAACGTATGATACGTGGAAGACGACGCAACCTGAGGGCCGCGATCATTTCAAACCGGATGTCACCGGTTTTGAGGTCGTAAAGGTAAAGATGAACGCCGGCGACCTGCTCGTCTTCAACAGCCTGCAGCCCCACGGCATCCGGCCCAACCTGAGCCGGGACAAAGTGCGCATAGCCCAGTATATTTCCATGATGCCCGCGGAAGAAGACAACGAACCGTTGCGCCAGTGGCGCATCTCCTCCTGGAAGGACAGAAAAGCTCCTGAAGGCTATGCGTTCCCCGGCGATCCCAGAGGATGGGAACAGACGAAGTACCGCGCCGCGAACCTGACTCCTTTGGGAAGAAAGCTCCTGGGATTGGACCGATGGTGACGCGTCGTGCTATCCTTGATAGCGCATAACCACACTGTTGCGCATGATGGCCGCTTTTACAACACTTTCAGAAGGTTGAAGACAATCTGGAAGAGACCCTGCAACAGGAACAGGATCAGCATGTTCTTTTCGCCTGTGTGCTCCGTCTGGTCGTTGATCAATACAGTCGCGATAAGCGCAGTCACCGGATAATATATAAGCGGTCCCAATGCGATCGCCTGTGCCGACGGGAAAAAGAACAGGGCCGCGTGAACGAGCAGAAGAATACCGGCCGCCAGCTTGTTGAAAAGAACCTGGTGCGTCCTGTTTCTCAAAGACTTCCAGATCATTAAAACACCGCCCAGGATCGTGCCGGCAAAACCTGCCAGGAACAGTTCGTCGCCACCAGGCAGATGCAGGATTTTAAAAAAAGCGCCTGCGGTCTGCAGCAGGACAAAGAAGATCGCCACCGAGTAAACGATGTATTGAAGGCGGTTCTTTATAAGCAGATAGACCGAGGCTACCGCCAGGAATGAAAAAGAGATATAAATAAACGCAGCATACATAATAGCTCGTGGTTTGTTTTTTTTATCTGTGAACAGGATGCACGGCGAAAGTCAAAATTTATTCTGCCGGCAGATCATTTCTTATCCCAGGCTCCGTTCAGAAAATCCATCGTTCTTCTTACGAAGTCGGCCTGGTTATCCGGGTCGGAGGTGGGCGAATGTCCCCCGTTCGGCACGACCCACAAATGCGACTCGGGTATGTTGTCGTGCATCACCAGCGCATTGAACAGGGGAGCGATCTCGTCATTATCGCCGTGAATGATGAACGCTTTTGCCTTGATCGAGGCAAGCACATCCGGTGTGAACGAGGGATCTCCGTAGAGGAGGCGGAAGTGGTAAAACTGTTTCCGCAGCAACAGCGCCTTCTCCTTTCCGTGCCGGTCGATCATCCCCTGCCCGGGTGGATCGCCGCAGCAGTTGGCGATAATCTGCCGCGTTTGTTTCGAGTAATACACCTGGCCATCCACCACGATGATCCGCTTGACGACTTCGGGCCTGAGGATCGCCATGTAGGTGGTAATGAATCCACCGGAGCTGGCTCCCATCACATACACCGAATCCAGTTTCAGCTGGTCAACGAGTCCAAGAATATAGCCTGCCGCGCGCTTGTGCAGGTAGACGCGCGTTGTGTCCATGTAATCCGAACGCGCATGACCCGGCAGGTCGACCGCGATGACCCGGTAATGTTTTTCGTAGTCGCTCACATAGGATTTCCAAAGGGAGGCGCTTCCGGAGAACCCGTGCAGGATGATGAAAGGAGCCCCCTTCCCGGATTCCTCGTAGTACAGCTTCAGCCCGTTGACGGTGGCGTACTTGCCGTTCGGCGCGGGTTTCTCCTGAGCGCGGATCGCGTGGTTGAAGATAAGGACAGCAAGTGAAGTGGCGGTCAATAATACTTTCAGGCGCATGGGGATCGGGGTTACGAATCTCAAGTTAACCATTCCTGTTGAATGATCACCACCGCCCCCCTGCCCTTGTCCGAGGCGTTGACCTTACCGGATTAATCCCGGCCCGATTCTTAGCTCACGGTCGAACCCGGCTCGACGTCCTTGTCCGGCAGCACGAGCCTCAGCTTGCCGTCTTTGTCTTCGGCCATGAGGATCATTCCCTGCGACAGGAGGCCCATCATTTTCCTGGGCGCGAGGTTGGCAATGAACGTCACCTGCCGGCCTACCATTTCCTCCGGCGTGTAATGCTGCGCGATGCCGCTGAGGATCGTGCGTGTATCCACCCCGCTGTCGACGGTGAGCTTCAGCAGCTTGTTCGACTTCTCCATCTTTTCGGCGGCGATCACCTTGCCGATGCGGATGTCCATCCTTGCGAAGTCGTCGATGGTGATCTCCTGCTTGAGGGGCTTTGTCCCGCTCCCCTCGCCCTTCGCTGATGTTTCGGAAGGCGTACTTCCCTGGGCCGACGCCGGCGCCTTCGACCGCGACAGGCGGGCCATTTGTTTTTCGATGTCGGCGTCTTCCACGTTGCGGTACAAGAGTTGTGCTTCGCTCAGCTGATGGTGGTCTTTGACGGTGCGCACCACCTCGCCTTTTCGCCAGAGGATCTTCCAGTCGTTGTGATACTGGCTGCTGTTGAGCTGCTTCAAAATATTATCGGCTGCGTCCGGAAGAAACGGTTCAATGGCGATTCCCAGGTTGCCCACAATCGTCAAGGCGCAATTCAGGATACAA
>DASVOT010000394.1:0-3468 GCA_036383235.1 Chryseosolibacter sp. | reverse complement strand
GACAAAGCGAAAGTCAAGATCACGAAAGTGGAAACTTTCCTCGTAAAACCCCGGTGGATATTTCTAAAGATACACACCGATGCCGGCGTGGTCGGCCTGGGAGAACCGCTCCTGGAAGGGCGGGCGCTTACAATCCAGACTGCCATCCGGGAGATTGAGCCCTACCTTATCGGGAAAGATCCCCGCCAGGTGCAGCATCACTGGCAGGCGATCTACCGCCACGCGTTTTACCGCGGCGGTCCTCTTCTAACGAGTGCCCTAAGCGGTATTGACCAGGCGCTCTGGGATATCAAAGGAAAACTCCTGAACGTTCCGGTATATGAACTTTTCGGCGGACCCACCCGCGACCGTGTCCGCATTTACGGACGCGCCAGCAACGCAGACGACATGAAAAAGAGGCGGGCCGAGGGATTCACCGTGATCAAGACAGGCGTGGCCAAAGAGCACCCCGCCAACATCGTCGAGAACCGCAAGTTTATCAAATACGCGGTCGAGAATTTCGCTTCCCTGCGCGAGGCGGGGGGAGACGGCATGGACATCGGCATCGACTTTCACGGCGCGATCTCGCCTCAGACGGCGAAGCTCCTCATCAAGGAGCTGGAGCCCTATCAGCCCATGTTCATTGAAGAGCCCTGCCAGTGCCAGAACGTTGAAGTCATGGCCGACATCGCCCGCGGCACGCATCTGCCCATTGCCACGGGCGAGCGTGTATTTACAAAATGGGGCTTTCGCGAAGTGCTCGAAAAAGGAGGCGCTTCCATCCTGCAGCCAGACCTTTGCCACGCAGGCGGCATAAGCGAGGTGCGTCTCATCGCAGGAATGGCCGAAGCCTATTACGTTCCGATCGCACCGCACAACCCGATGGGTCCGATCTCGCTCGCCTGCGGCCTGCAGCTGGCTGCCAGCATCCCGAACTTCCTCGTACAGGAGCAGGTGTCGCTGGGTGACGGATACATCAAGAAACCATTCAAGCTGGAGAAGGATGGCACCGTCCTGATCCCAACCGGGCCGGGACTTGGGGTCGAGATCGATGAAGATCAGATCGCCGATAAAATAGGACACGACTGGAAAAATCCGGAAACATACAATGCGCTGGACGGGTCGGTCGTTGACTGGTAATTGCGCGGAGTACAGGGAACGATCAAAATTTCTTGTTTTGATGATGCAGGTCATATTTCGGAATACCTGAACCCGCCATTTTTATGAAAAATTGACCATCAGTGGCCAACAGGGGTTTATTGCCAAAATAAATCGGCCTTATCGGGTCTTGCCCCGGATTCCCCTTCTTTTAAGGAAAGACCGTGCTAATTGTAAAAAGCCAACCTGCCACCGCCAAATGGTAAAATCTTCATGACCACCCGGTAAAACCGGGCCTGGATATTAAATCTCCACGGTTTCTGCAATCGGAAAAAGAAAAAGCGATATTTGTGCTCTGCCGGTTCGGGTCGCCCGCAAAAATTTAATTTCAGCGTCGATTGACCTCTAAAACGGCCAGAATGAACGGAAAATCGAAATTTTTCGTGTCAGCCCTCCACACGGTTCCCTCAGGCAGCCTTTTCCCTGCGAGCTGCTTATAGGATTTTCCGCCAGTTATATCGAATTTTATGAGAACTAGGCGAAATCTATGAAGGAGAGACTGTTAAAACTTTTAGAAATAGAGCCTGACGAAGCGGAGCGGGTCTTGCTGCTGTTCGTCATGGGCTTCTTTATGGGAATGTTCATCGCTACCATGAGTGTGGCGTCGCAGTCCCTCTTCCTGAATTTCTTCAGCGAAACCAAAGACCTGCCCGTAGCCTTTGTCGTGTCGGGGGTATTCGGCCTCGTAGCCACGGTCGTCTATAATTTCCTTCAGAACCGGATCCCATTCGCGCTTTTAGCCCTTGCCAGTTTGCTGACAGTGACGGTGATCACGGCCTTTATCGGATTTGGAGAAGGCTTTATCAGCGACCCCCAGCACTATCTTTACGCCTTCGGATTCACGCAGATCCTGCCCTTCTCGTTCGTGATCTACCTGATCTTCTGGGGCTCGTTCGGACGTTTGTTCAACCTGAGACAGGCAAAGCGTTTGGTAGGTGTCGTTGACATCGGGGCCATGATCGCTACCTTCATCGCCTTCTTCTCCATTCCCATCGTTTTAAAACAAATGCAACTGGAGACACAGTCTCTCTATGACCTGGCCCTCGCCAGCATCGTCTCCTTTATCTGCATCTTCCTTTACCTCAGCGTCAGGCACATCAACAAAGCCAGGTCGTTCGCCGAGGAGAAGACACTCTACAAGAAGTTGCTGGCCAAGGATTTCTTCCACAACCGGTATATCCTCTACATGTCGCTGTTCGTGATCCTTTCCATGACCGCCATGACCTTCGTCGATTATTCCTTTTTTAACGTGACGACCCTGCAGATGAAGCCCGATGAGCTCGCCAACTTCATCAGCTACTTCGAAGGTCTGATTGTGGTATTCAGCTTCCTGTTCCAGGTGCTGGCAACGGACAGGATACAGGCGATGTACGGCATGCGCGTTTCGCTCCTGGTGAGCCCGGTGCTCATTGGCTTCTTCACCGTATTCGCCCTCGGTGTCGGATTTATTTTTGGATACTCGCCGGCCAACACTTTCTTTGTGATCTTCTTTATGTCCATCCTCGTCAGCAAGCTGTTCATGCGCTCGCTGAAGGAATCTCTCGACAACCCGACTTTCAAGCTTTACCTGCTTCCAATCGAAAGCAAGATCAGGATTGACGTGCAGACAAAGATCGAGGGGATCGTGACCGCTTTCGCGAGTATTGTGGCGGGTGGAATCATCCTGCTTATCACCCAATTCGCGGTCTTCAACCTGATCTATTTTACCCTGTTTGCCATCCCCATCATGGCCGCGTGGTATTTCGTAGTCAACAGGATGCATGCCAGCTACCGGCACACGCTGCAGAACACGCTGATCAAAAACAAAGAAACCGCCGAGGTGAAAGTCGTCAAGGAATACACGATCAATGAGGTCTTGGAAAACCAGGTGGCTGGCACAGCCGAGGACCGGGTGCTCTACGGTCTGAAGCTGATGGAAAAACTCGAGCCGACGTTGTTCGAGAATGCCGTCATCCAGCTGACCGACAGCGACAACAACAGGATCAGGAAATTTGCCGAAGAAAGAATGCAAGCCCTGGGCGTTGAGAAAGATCCGGAAAAGGCGGGGTTGAGAACGCTGGCCCGGCAGGCAGCCTCCGAAACGGAGGACAGCGATCTTCTCGCCATCTCGCCCGACAACCTCATGAAGCTGAGCAAGTCGCCAAAACAGCAGGACCGCATCCTCGCTGCGAAGCTTTTGCGCAAGCTCGTCAGTCAGAAAACGATCTTCATCCTGCTCGAATTGCTGCGCGACGGCGACCCGCGGGTCCGGTTCGAGGCGCTGCTCACAGCCCGTAAAACCAAACGCCAGGAAGCGTGGCCGGTCCTGATCGAAATGTTAAGCTCTCCATT
>DASVOT010000393.1:0-1929 GCA_036383235.1 Chryseosolibacter sp. | reverse complement strand
ATGAGTTTTTCCACCACACGGGCTGCTCCGCATGAACCTGCTCCCCGTGCGAAAAGTTCTTACCGCGCCTCTGAAAATCAGCAACCGGAAGGCAACCACGCACTTCTTTCGCCGTAATGTTGTTAAAATTCAAGCCGCTTTGGCTGTTTAGCGAATCAAAAGCCATCCTATACGATGAAATTAAAACTGAGCATACTTGATCAGACACCTGTGAGAAGGGGCAGTAACCCGTATGAATCGCTTCAGGAAAGCGTTGAGCTTGTCCGGTTTGCCGACAAGGCGGGCTATACCCGTTACTGGATTTCCGAACATCACAACATTGCGACCCTCGCATGTGCCGCGCCCGAAGTGCTCCTGGCGCGCCTTGGCGCAGAGACAAGCAGGATCCGGCTGGGGTCAGGGGGCATTATGCTGCCCAACCACAGCGCGCTCAAGGTGGCGGAAAATTTTCGCCTTCTCGAAGCCATGTTTCCCGGAAGGATCGACCTGGGCATCGGACGCGCGCCGGGAGGCGACCGCCTGACCGCTTCCCTTCTCAACCCCTCCAATACATTTGATTCGCAGGAGTATGTTCAACAGATCCTCGCGCTCAAGGGTTTTCTCCAGGACGATTCCACTCCGGAAACCGTCCATGAAAAAGTGAAAGCCATCCCCCGCATTCCGTCATCGCCCTTTCTGTGGATGCTCACGTCAAGCGGTGAGAGCGCCTACCTGGCTGCGCATTTCGGCATGGCGCTCTCATTCGCGCAGTTCATAAACCCCGTAGGCGGAAGGGAAGCGATAGAACAGTATCGCAAGAGATTTCAGCCTTCTGCCGACCTCCGGGAACCGCAGGCCAGCGCGGGGATATTTGTCTTTTGCGGCGACACGGAAGAAAAAGCGGCGCGCGCCCAGGCTGTCATGGATTATCGCCTCCTCAGCATCTCCAAAGGTCAGCTGAACGAAGCGCCATCCTATGAATCCGTTCGCTCCTATCGCTACACAAGTGAAGAATTGCGTCATGTGCATTTCAACCGGCAGCGGATGATCGTCGGGACACCCGATGTGGTCGGCGAAGGATTGCTCTCCGTTGCCCACGCTCTTGCCGTGGATGAGATCGTGGTCGCCACCTTCGCCGATAGCTTCGAAGAACGCCTGCGGTCGTACGAATTACTCGCCAGTCTTTTCAACCTCAGGCCTGAACCGGAAAAGTCACGTGAAACTTCCGCGCCGGAATAACCGCCGCCACACCTTACAGGTGCCTTCCCTCATCCGGGCATCCGATTTCCCAAATTCCCTTATTCCGATTAACTTTACCCGGTCGAAAACGATTGATTATGGCGCTTGTAGAACTCGTAATGCCTAAAATGGGTGAAAGCATCACTGAAGCCACCATCCTTCACTGGCTGAAGAAACCAGGCGACAAGATCGAGCAGGACGAATCGTTGCTCGAAGTGGCTACCGACAAAGTGGACACCGAGGTGCCTTCCACCCACGCTGGAACGGTAAAAGAAATCCTGGCAAAAGAGGGCGAAGTCGTCAAGGTGGGTAAACCCATCGCCATTGTTGCCACCGATGGCGAGGAAGAGCGTGCGCCGTTGATCCCGCTGGCAGAGACAAAGAAGGCCGAGACGCCAAAGATCCCTGAGCGCGAGCCGGAACTTCAGGACGTGTTTTCAAATGGTTCCGGCCACACATCTGCGTCTGCGAACGCCAGGTCGGTGGGCCGGTTTTATTCTCCCCTCGTTAAAAATATCGCGAAAGAAGAAAACATCGGCGTCGCCGAGCTCGACAGTATCTCCGGCACTGGGTCGGAAGGCCGCGTTACGAAACGCGATATCCTGGCGTACGTGCAAAACCGCAAGCTGGGCGCCTCCGTGAAAAGCGCGTCCGGCTCGTATGCCGCTCCTTCTGCGATACCCGTTTCCATCAGTGGAGGAGATGAGATCA
>DASVOT010000392.1:0-2390 GCA_036383235.1 Chryseosolibacter sp. | reverse complement strand
AGGTTGCCTATCCCTTTTTTTTTGTCCTAACTTTAACGGCATCAGTTAAAACGGCTCCAATGGCAGGAATATTAAGATCAGGAACGGTCAAGAACCGAATCAGCCTCTCGTCGAAGAAAATTGCTGTCGTCGTGGCGCAATGGAATGAGGAAATCACCTCTGCCCTCTATGAAGGCGCCGTCGCGTCATTGTTGTCAGCCGGAGTAAAAAGAAATCATATCATCAGGAAAACCGTTCCCGGAAGTTTTGAGCTTCCGCTCGGGGCGCTCTGGATGGCTGAGAAAAAAGATATCCATGCCGTCATCTGCCTCGGATGCGTCATCCAGGGAGACACACCCCACTTCGACTACATCTGTCAGGCGGTGGCGTATGGCATTACCGAAGTCGGATTAAAGACACGCAAGCCGGTGGTTTTCGGCGTACTCACCACACTGAACAGGAAACAGGCTCTCGAAAGGGCGGGCGGAAAATTCGGTAATAAGGGCGAGGAAGCTGCGATCACGGTTCTGGAAATGCTTTCTTTCTGAGAAAGCCGTCCGTTGTCCCTTAGAGCGCTGAACTAAAATATAAAAGGATCACCTTTATGGGTGATCCTCTTTTGTAATCTTTCTTATTTGCGGATCACGCGGATGAATTCCACTCTCCTGCCCTGAGCGATCCTCAGGATGTACAGGCCGCCGGCGTCTTTGCTATCAGGAAGGTCAAGGGCATACGACCCATCCTCGCTCACTGGCAACTCTTCATTGACGATCACCTTGCCTGTCAGATCCATCAGCTGCAGGCTGATTTTCTCATTGGACCCGGAGGTAAAGTGAACGGACAGCCAGTCCTCGAAGGGATTCGGGTACACCGACGCTGATCCGTCTTCGAAAAACGCCAGTCCATCCTGGGACATTTCACTCAAGTCCGAATCGATCTGTATCGAACCTCCGCCGAGTTCCGTGCCGGCGATTGCATCGTCAGGCGATCCCGCCTGCGTGTCGTATACCACGACGCCCGCGGCATCCCAGATCTTCACGCGGATGCGATCCCGCTTCTTTCCGTGGTCGCCGTACGTCTGAAGTTTTTTACCCGGCCACCGGTCATCGCCCTTCTTTGTATATTCTTCATCGGTCATCCCTATGAGGATTCCATATCCACGCCTGCCATTCAACTTTGCGGAACCGATAAGGAATGCGTTCTGCCCGTCGACGGTGAGTCTTTCAAGCCCGTTGCTTCGGAAAGTCAGCTTACCCGCCTTAAACCGGAAGCCGATATGGCCCTCGGGAGCGTTGCCGCTCTCGCCGGACTCGGCCTCAAACTCGAACTGGGCTTTTCCGGCGGCCCTCCGCTTTTCAAGGTAATAGCCCGGCATGGAATAGAACCATCCGTGTCCTTTTACGGCTCCCGCCTGGTCTTCTGTCGTGATAACAATACTCTCATACACGTAAGAGACGCTCGCGTCGCAGAGATCGGTGATCGTAACGGTGACAGGATACGTCCCGGCGGCCCCATAGCTGTGCGTCGCCTCGAAGATGCCGGCAGGGGCCTCAACCATTTCGGGACTTGAGAGATCGCCCCAGTCAATGCTCGCAAAGCCTGCATTGTTGTCCTCAAAGTCTACCGACAGTGTAACCGGGGAATTCGGTCCGGTGGTTGACGGAGACGCCGTCACGGAGTGGATGACCGGCTCACTGTTCGTGACGGTGATTTTTTGTTCAGCCGTTTGCTGATTGCCATGAATATCGGTTATCGTCCAGGTGACCAGGGTCTCGCCACGGGGAAAAACATTGCCCGCATGATCGTTTGAGACGGTACCGATTTCACAATTATCCGAGCTTTCAGGAAGTTGCAGGTTAACGGTTGCGCCACACGTTCCGGCATCATTTAGCACCACGATATCGGGCGGCGCAGTGATGGAGGGTGGCGTAGTGTCGATGACGGTGAGTGTCGTTGCACAGGAGCTGGTTTGTCCGTTGGCGTCCGTCACGGTGAGGGTAATGGCAGTTTCGCCTACGGCATAAGGGCCTGCGGGTGAAATGGCGAAGGACAACGGACTTCCGGAAGGCGATGTGGAACCTCCGTCAAAGGCAGAGGCTTCGGCGATCGCCTCGCAGTTTGAATCCGCCTCCACAGTGACCGGCTTGCACACGGCTACCGGAGCCGTATTGCAGTCCACGGTAACCGTTACCTGGTCCGTGGCGGTACATCCATCTCCGTTCGTGTAAGTAACGGTATAGGTAGTGGTCGCGGCGGGGCTCGCCAAGGGATTCTGTATGCCTGCATCGCTCAATCCGGCAGCAGGCGACCAGCTATAAGATTCATTGGATGTCAATACCTCCGCCGCAATGCCCGCGAAGTAAACTCCCTCCGTCCCCGAACTGATGTCAACGGTCAGTACATTGTCTCCG
>DASVOT010000391.1:0-4412 GCA_036383235.1 Chryseosolibacter sp. | reverse complement strand
GTTTTCAAGGCCTACTTTCTGCTTCAGGATGAGGCTCCCCCCAAGATAGTTTCCCACGATCATAAATGCGATCAGGCCCCCCTTGGTCACCAGCATCGCTACACCGTCCTGCTCCAGGTCCGGAAATTGTTTCCAGGCGCGGAATGCCAGCACGCTGTAGGCAATGATCACCGTTGCGTTTATACCTCCGTGAACGAGCGCTTTCTTCAGCGCAAGCGGTTTTTCAATCAGCCCGATAAGGTCAAAGGCGCCGGTGATGATAGCCAGGCAGCCGAAGATCACGGCCCCGGCCAGCGCGAAAAACGAGGCATCGGTGAACGAGTGATTCCCGGTATAATAACCCAAAGCGGAGCAAATAAAATCCATGGGCAGTAGGGCTGACGGAAAATGGATCAGCATGATGTGAATGGGATGTCCGAGTATTTTCATGCGTCAGGCAAAGGCGTACAACAACAGGGCGACAAATCCGGCTACGGCCAGAAGCGCGTGGAGGAAGGCGATGGAGTACGGGCTCATCTTTTTTTGCAGGTCGCGGAAGAACATGTAAAAGCCTCCCAGCGCCGCGACAATAAACAGGGCCAGGCTGACTTTCGGGTAGTTGTCGCCATTTTGAAGCGCGAATACTACCAGCAGCGCAAGGGCCAGGGCAGCGGCAATGCCGTGGCTGTAAATGACCGTCCTTGACGCGTCTTTCTTCGTCAACCACTTTACCAGGATCGTTACTCCAAATACAGCGGCAACGGCAAACAGAATAATGGAAACATACAGGATGCTCATTGGTATTTTGTTGGTTTATAACCCTTAGAGTGGGCGGGCGGGGAAAAGGTTACAAAACCAATTGAGCAATTGGCCAATTGGGCAATTGATCAATTGACCCCGGCCGAAAAAAAAGGTATCCATTTCATGGATACCCCCTATAGCTGTTCCAGGCGAATTGACCAATTGAGCAATTGAACTCAGGTCGCCCATGACTTGCCGTTGCCCGCTTCCGACAACGGAATGCATCCATGGTAGGCGCCGGGAACGGCAACGTACTGCAGCACCTGTGTCGCCCCGGGCTGGGAGGTGAAGAATCCCAGCATCGTCAGTTCTTTCATCGACAGGATAAAAGGTCTGTTGTCGGGATCTGCGTCGGAATTAACCGCTTCATCATGGACCTTTTTGACAAAGGCTGCCTGGTCTTCGTCGTCGAGGTCAGTGAAATTCTCACCGTGTTCTTTCTTCGCCTGCTCGTTGAAAGCCTGCAGGCCTTCGGTGAATTTTTTCTGGTCTTCCGGCGAATAGCATTCTTTCAGGATCTGATCGATGAACGAGGGAACACCTGCATCTTTTGCCCCCGGGGTGTCGGTGCGGGGGATGATGATCTCCGCAACCTGGGAGACCACCGAGGCCTGATCCTCGTTCAGAAATTCCGGCTTCCAGGCGAGCCCCGGTTTTGCTTTGCAGCCTTGTAAGACACCCATGATGGCGGGAGCGGAAACCACTCCTCCCATTAACAGGGCCGTGCGTCTTAGCGCTTCTCTTCTATCCATGATGTTATGATTAAATATTCATTTTCTTTAATTCGTTAACGGCGTGATCGGCGGCCCTCGCCGTGAAGGCCATGTAACCCAACGAAGGATTATGACATGCGGCAGAAGTCATAAACGAGCCGTCGGTGACGTAGACGTTCTTGCAGGCATGCACCTGGTTGAATTTGTTCAGCACCGACGTTTTGGGATCTTTTCCCATGCGGGCGGTACCCATTTCGTGAATACCCAGGCCGACGCCGATCTCGCGGTCGAACTTGCTCACATTTTTGTAGCCCGCGGCGGTCAGCATCTCGGCGGCGTCATTGGCCATATCCTTCCGCATTTTCAGCTCATTGTCGCGAAGGTAGGCATCGAACTTGAGCGTAGGCAGTCCGTATTTGTCTTTCAGGTCGTTGTTGATCACCACATGGTTGTCGTGGTAAGGCAGAATTTCGCCGAAGCCTCCCATGCCGATGGTCCACTTGCCCGGTTTCGTCACCTCTTCCTTGAGTTGGGCACCAAGGCTCAGTTCCTTCACCATGCTGGTCCATCCCTGGCGGCTCGCGCCTCCCTGGTATCCGAAGCCGCGGATATAATCGCGGTCATTCTTGCCAATGTTGCGGTAGCGGGGGATATAAAATCCGTTTGCCCGCCGGCCGGAATAGTATTTGTCTTCGAAGCCATCAACCTCCGCGCCCGCACCTACGCTAAGGTGGTGGTCCATGATGTTGCAGCCAAGCTCGCCGCTGTCGTTTCCGAAACCATTCGGGAACCGGTTGGACTTCGAGTTCAGCATAATGAAGGTTGACCCGAAGGTGGACGCGCAAAGGAAAATCACCTTTGCATAGAATTCTTCCTGCGCGCCGGTTTCGGCGTCGAGCACCTTCACTCCCGTGGCTTTTCCTTTTTTCTCGTCGTAGATGAGCTCATATACGATGGAGTTGGGGCGCAGCGTCATGTTCCCCGTCTTCTGCGCCGCCGGGATGGTGGACGCCACGCTGCTGAAATACGCGCCGTAGGGACAACCGCGCGAGCACAGATTGCGAAACTGGCAGCTTCCCCGCTGCGGACTCTTATCGTGGGTAAGCGGGCCGGTGATGTGGGCCGTGCGGCCGATGGTGATGACACGGTTGAACTTGTCTTTCACTTTGCTCTTGAGATCGAGCTCCACGCAGTTCATATCCATGGGCGGAAGATACTTTCCGTCGGGAAGCTGAGGCAGTCCCTCCGGCTGGCCGCTGACGCCGATGTAAGTTTCGACATAATCGTACCAGGGAGAAATATCTTTATAACGGACAGGCCAGTCGACGGCGATGCCGTCGCGGACGTTCGCTTCAAAATCGTTGTCGCTGAGGCGGTAGCTCTGGCGGCCCCAGGTGATGGACCTGCCGCCCACGTGATATCCCCGCATCCAGTCGAAGCGATGTACTTCTGTATAGGGATTTTCCAGGTCGTTAACAAACCAGTGCTTGGTCGACGGGCGGATGGTGTAACCCGTCCGTGCCTGTTTGCCCTGCTGGCGCAAATCCTCCTGCGTCGGCCTGTCTGCATTTTCAAATTCCCACGGGTCCTTCGTGGCAGTAGGGTAATCGGGATGCGTCACCATTCTTCCCCTCTCCAGCACCAGCGTTTTCAGCCCTTTCTCCGTCAATTCTTTGGCGGCCCAGCCACCGCTGATGCCGGTTCCAACCACGATGGCATCGTAAGAGTTTTTTTGTTGAGCGTCTATGTTGAGATACATGTGGAAATTATGTTTGCCTAAAATTAAACAAGTTTCCGAAAGATCAAAATTAACCCAAACCGCCAGGCGGCACTTCACCTTCGTTTTTACATCAATGGCGGGTCAAACGTGCAGTTCCAGGTCACCGTGGCTTCTCGCGACGATGTCAGCCCATCAGCTCGGAAAGCTGCAGCCACCTCGACGTTTTCTCTTCGATCCTGTCGGAAAGCTCCTTAATTTCCTTTGACCACTTCTCAACCTCGCGGTGATCGGCAGACCCTTTCGTAAAGCGCATGCTCACCTCGGCCTTCTGTTTTTCCAGCGCTTCAATCTCAAGCGGAAGCTGTTCGTATTCCTGCTTTTCCCGGAAGGAGACTTTTTTCTTTTCACCCTGGTGCGGCGTGGATCCGGCCTGCGGAACCGCCACGGCCTTCTTCTCCGTCGTCTTCGCTTCCTGTTCGTCGAGCCAGTCGCGGTAATCGGTGTAGTTCCCGTTGAATAACCGGATCTTTCCCTCACCCTCGAAAACGAAAAGCTGGTCTACCAGGTGATCCATGAAATAGCGGTCGTGCGACACCAGCAACAGGCATCCCGAGAAATTGTCGAGATAATCCTCCAGCACATTGAGCGTGTCAATGTCGAAATCATTGGTGGGCTCATCCAGTATGAGAAAGTTGGGATTCGTCACCAGGAGCTTCAGCAACTGCAGCCTTTTCTTCTCTCCTCCGCTCAGCTTGCTGATATAATTGTATTGTTTCTCCGGCGGAAAGAGGAAATTGTCCAGGAACTTGGAGGCCGACACCTGCGTGCCGTCGGCGAGTGTAATGAACTCGGCGATCTCCTTCACTTCCTCGATAAGGCGGTTGGCGGGATTCAGGTTTACCGATTCCTGGGTAAAATATCCGAACCGGGTCGTGACGCCGCGGATCACCTCGCCGCTGTCGGGCTGGATCTTTCCTGTGAGGATATCGAGGAACGTTGATTTTCCCACGCCGTTCTTTCCGACCACGCCGATGCGGTCCTTCTTCTTGAACACGTATGAAAAATCGCCGATGATGGAAAGGTTGCCGTACTTCTTTGCGATGTGCTCGACCTCCAGGATTTTGCCGCCCTGGCGCGCCTCCCTGAAGTCCAACTCAAGTTTTTCTTTCTTCAGATTCTGGGACGCTTTTTTCTCCAGC
>DASVOT010000390.1:0-3244 GCA_036383235.1 Chryseosolibacter sp. | reverse complement strand
ATTATCATCAGGGCAGCGCAGCAACAAGCCGTAATTGTTACTCATGACTCAGATTTCAAAAGGATTAAACTTTTGAAAACGTTACTGGTCCAACATCAAGTTGGATATATTTACTTCAGGACGCCAAAAAAATATATTTATTGGGACTATGTAAAAAAGTTTGTGAACCACTGGGAGGAAATAAAGGAGGCTGTATCAAACGCCACTCATCCGTTCGCCTTTGAGATCGGCAAGGTCGGAGGGATTTCACCGCTTGAATTTTGACATTTGGCGCGTCGATGCCACCTATCAGGGTGTTTTCGAAACAATCAACCTGGCCATCTCCTCAGGCGCAACGCTTGTTGACGGGTTGAAGTCGCCGCTGTTCATGTATTCCAGGATGCTGAACCTGAGCTGCCGCACTTCCGGGTGGGTTGCTGCTTTTTCACCCAGGTCGATGGTGCCGCTCATCAATTTTCCGTTTCCGACTTTCGCCTCCGCGAGCGTGGCCAGTTTCCGGTTCCGGTAAAAGTTGTCGACCACCCGCACGATCGGCGTTAAGCCCGTGACGCTGTCGAGCAACATCGGCTTCGAATTCTTGCACAGATACCACCACTGCCAGTCGGAATGCGATTCCGTCGGGAAGTTTGCCAGCGCCCCGTGCGAGGGGTTGCAAAGGATTCCCATGCTGCCGGGCTGGTTCGGGAAATGCACCGGGCTCCAGAAAACGGGCACAAATTTGCCTTCAATCCCGTTGACGGAAGCAGGCTCGGGATTGAGCAGGACTTTATTCCCCTTGGAAAGTTCCTTCATCGCTTCTTCAGCTGACCGCGTGTATACCACATGTCCATTTTTCACCGACAGCTGTGAGGGATACACCCAGATCTTCCAATGATTTTTATAAGGCGTTCCTTTCAGGGCGAGCTCGACCGTCAGAGCCGTCGCCTCGGTGATGCCTTGCAAAGAGAAATGGATCTGGCCCAGGTCGATGCCATTGCCGACGGGGATATCGCGCGCCTGCAGTTTTCCGGACACGAGCGTTTTTCCCCCGGAGGTGGAGATACTCCACTCCGGCGTGATCCCATGCAAGTCCGCGTTTCCGAAGTTGGCGACCTCCGCGGTGGCGTCAAAAGACTCGTCGCTGGTGTAGACTGCTTTTTCATAGCGGATCAGGGGGACGACCGGCGCGCAGAATTCCCGGAAGCCTTCCGGCGTGATCAGTCCTTTGCTTTCCCAGAATGCATCGAGGATGCCGACCAGCGCTGTACCCTGTCCGGGAAAGTCGTGCAGGTCGAGCAGCTGAAAGCCGCTGAACTGCGGCGTCTTCAGCGCGCGTTCGATCTCTTCCTTGTAGAGCGCCACGGCGAACTGACCTGAGGCTTTTGTAAAGTCCGCAGCGGATGCAAGCATGCCTTTCTTTTTCAGATCCTGCTCGATGGCCTTGAAATTCAGCGGTTCGAGAACGCCCGTATATTTTCCGATCTCCTGTAGATTGGGGTACACGGAGTATTGGCCGATCTCGTGGGAGACCAGCGGCACGGGGAGGCTATCTGCGGCCACCCGGTAATCCTTGTTGAAGGAAGGATATTCCCTGTCGAAAATGCCCTGGCCGCGCACCCATCCTTTTTTCGTGTATTGCGTCACGTAAAAATCGTCGACCGGCTCCGGCCACAGGCCCCTGCCTTTCTGGAAGGTGAAGGTGGTGGTGGTATACAGGTGCCGGCTGTCAGCGGCTTTCAGCCTGCTAAGCAGGCCCGTCATCCAGTCGAAATTCCCTTGCAGCTCGTTGCCCATTGACCAGAAACAAAACGACGGGTGGTTGCCATAGCGCCTGATGATGCGGTTCGCCTCGTCTTCGACAAACTGGTTGATCCGTTTGTCTTCGCCGGCGGTGAGGCTCCACAACGGCAGCTCTATCTGCAGGTAGAATCCAGCTTCGTCCGCGGCCTCGAAGGCAGCCTCCGGCGGACACCATGAATGAAAGCGCAGGTGGTTGAGTCCGTAGGAACGCGCGGTCCGGAAGATATTCGCCCATTCGTCCTTCTTCATGGGCGGGTGTCCCGTCAGGGGAAAGATGGCGCATTCCAGCGTTCCGCGGAGGAAAATGCGGTGGTTGTTGAGCTGGAGGATGTTTCCACGCCTGCCGACCTTCCGCATCCCGAATGAAACGGTGGACAGATCCTTCATTCGCGTTTTGCCGTTTCGCCCTCCGACGTCTACGGTTAAAGTGTAAAGGTTCGGATCGAATTCATCCCAGGTCCTGAAGTTTTTGCCGAGATTAAATTCAAGCGTCACCTGCTTCGCATCTTCTTCCATGCGAAACGAACGACTGACTGATTGCGCTGTGCCGGAGATGGATGCCGTGAGGTCGAGCTTTGTCTTGAGATGTGATGGATTCTGTATTTCGACGACAGCTCTGACTGTGCCGGCATCCACGTCCGGGTAAACCTGTATGTTCCCGACAAATATTTTATCTCTTTCGAGGAGGCGCAGGTCGCCGATCACCCCGTTCCAGATGATCTGCGTTCCATCGGTATAGGCGTGGGCGAAGTTTCGTGTGTCAAGGCTGACGTCGTATTTTTCCCGGTTGTCGATGCGGAGGGTTAGTATGTGCTTTCCGGGGGAAAGAAAACCGCTCAGGTCAAATTCGTGGGGCGCCACGAGGCTTTCGTTCATCCCTGCTTTGCGGCCATCCACCCAGACCTGTGTTTCCCAGATGACGCGCCCCAGCTGCAGGGTGATATTTTTATCTTTCCACGACCCGGGTATCACTACTTCGCGGCTGTACCAGGCGGCGCCGACATACCGGTGTTTGCGCGTCAGCTGCATGAACGTTGCTTTTTCGAAAACCGGCGTCAGGTCGGCGGGTCTGCCGACGCCATTATCATCCAGTGTGCCCGGCAGGTGAAGGGTGTTCTCGAACAGGCGCGACGTCCACTGTTCTTTTTCACCGGCGTCGAGACTGTCGAGCGCGTAGGTCCACGGGCCGGAGAGATCGAGAACGGAATGCTGCGCCAGGCAGCGGGCGCCGACCGTCAAAAGGATAATCGCAGGTAATACTATTTTTCTCATGCTTCCACCAAGGTTGTGTACCGGATCATTTTCTTATGGACCATTGCTCCCTGGTGATTGATATCCAGGCTGAGAACGGTGTTGAATTGTTTTTCGGCCATCACGGTATGGCTGTTGCCCATCCCCAGATATCCCAGTCCCATCATATAATGACAATGGATGCGGTTTTTCAGGTCCAGGTCCTGGTCGAATA
>DASVOT010000389.1:0-13678 GCA_036383235.1 Chryseosolibacter sp. | reverse complement strand
TGAATGGGGTGTCTTTGATGCTTTTGTTAAAACTAATAGCTCAACAGGAAGCGCTGATACGTTGTTTGGTTTTAGTTACTCCGACAAAGCCAAGGCGGACACGCTTAAGATCGTTTCAAAGAAGAAAGGTTGCATCGATTTTAACGTCGATCGGGATTATCAGCTTATCTATCTGTTTTTTACTGATGAAAAAAAGTGGATCGTAAGATTCTCAAACGTTTACTATTTCCATAATTGAGAAGGTATATGCCCCATTCGATTCGGCTGATCTCTCGTGGCCATGATGGTATATCAGCTACGCCCCTGAATGAAGTAAGACCTGGAAGTCCCGTTGAGAAGGAATTGAAGTACTTATTCGAAAATGACTACAGAGTTAGCCAGGACGGAACAAAACTTGTTAAGTAAAATGGAGAAATTCGCAATAACGAGGGCTTTGGAGGGCATTGGATTTACCGAAAGTGACTCAAAGAAAGATCTTCAAAGTTTTGGTGATTACTATACCATTTATTTTTCACCAGAAATCGAAATAAGGCTTGGCAGGTCGCGCTCGGTTGAGATGATGGATATAAGAAGTATCACTGAAATGATTTGGTTCGATCTTGCATTGGTAAAGGCTTTATTGTACAATGAAGGAAAGTTGAATGAACCGTCAAATATCAAAGAGTTGCATTTGTTTCTTATTAAAGAAATAGATCGAATAAAGGAACTGTTCAATCATCAAAACTATTTCTCGACTAAAGAGAAGCTAAGTAAATTAGAAAGGGCCCGTGTGAATCTAATGTTTGGTCGATCGGCAACTTAGGTAACTGCCTAAACAGATTTAATTTCGGGTTACTCTGACAAGTAAATCTGTTTTCAGATTCGTGTCCAGTTTTTTAAGGGGCTAACACAAGGTGACCTTATCATTGCAGGCGGCTTCGACCATAGCGACGATGTCAGCGCACCGAAGGCATACCTGAATATCCTTCTTTTCGATAAAAACTATAACTTTGTCGATGCGGCCTACAGGCAGATCGGCATCGACGATATCCAGGCCGACGCCGACACGCAGGCCGGCATCAAGGATCCGCATGGATAATTAACCAGGGAGATCATTGTAACCGAGCCCGGCTACGCCTTTATCTTCCTTTCGAACGAGAACCCGACCCAGGTGGACGTATATTTTGACGACTTGAAAATAACGCATGCAAAATCACCGGTGGTGCAGATGGATGATTATTATCCGTTTGGACTCACGTTTAACTCTTACTCACGCGAAAACTCAACTGCAAATCAATATAAGTTTAACGGCAAAGAAGAACAAGACGAGTTAAGTCTTGGTTGGCTAGACTACGGTGCACGCATGTACATGCCTGAGTTGGGAAAATGGGGTGTTATAGACCCTCTCTCAGAGAAGATGAGAAGATGGAGCCCGTACAATTACGGATTTGACAATCCGGTCAGGTTCATTGATGCCGACGGAATGAAGCCTACCCCAAGTGAAGCAGCCAGAATAGCGAAGCATGTTTACGGTAATGATGATGTAAAGCTAAAAGGAGGTTGGAAGGTTTCTGAAAGGCAATTCAAGGGTGTGACGCTAAGTGACAAAAAAACAGGTCTGCAGTCACAGGTCTATGAAAGAACTATCCAAAAAGGAAAAGACAAGGGTAAGGTTGAATATGTGTACGCGACAGCAGGTACAAATCCTGAAGAAAAAGCAGATATCGCTACGGATGCACTCCAAGGGGTTGCAGTCTCTGCTCAATATGACCAGTCAGTAGAGAATGCTCGAGAAATCTCTAGTCAACTGAGCAAAACGGATTCTGAGCTAACATTTACAGGGCATTCACTGGGTGGTGGCGAGGCAGCAGCAAACGCTCTAGCCACTGGGAAGGATGCGATTACTTTCAATCCGGCAGGGCTTACAAAACTTAGCATTCTTAGATATGGTGGTTTAGAGAACCTAAAAGTGTCCAAAATTGATGCGTATGTTATGAAGACTGACCCATTAAATTATGGGCAAGGCGAATTAGGTACCGCAGACTTTATTGGAACTAGGCATGATGTAAATCCTGCAAGCTTTGGCGCAATATTTAATGGGCACTCCATAGATCATATGATAACAGCTTTAGAGAAAGAACCCGATGATAAATAACAAACCCCTCTGCGTTTTATTTTCTTTCTTGTTGATATTTGCATCCTGTTCTAGGAACAATCAAGAAATGTTAGGTAATGACTATGATCTTTTTCGTAATACTCCCATAGCTGACTTAGCAGAAGCTGTAGAGAATAGAGATAGTTTAAAGATTGAACAATTGAGTAAGGAACTGTCTAAAAACATCAATTACCAAGAATCCAAGTTCGGTCAAACTATATTGATGGTTAGTGCCCAAAATGAAAATGTTCTGGCGTGTAGAATCCTCTTGAGAAATGGCGCGATCCCCAACACACATGACTCATATGATGGGTCATCGGCTATTATACAAATTTCTGGAAAATATGACTCTCAAAGTTCTGAAGAGATTTTGCAACTGCTTTTGAAGCATGGTGCAAGTCCCAATGACATTGAAGTAGGTGATCGGAGAGAAGGGAACTATCAGCGCAATACTCCGTTGCTTCGCGCGGCGGGAAGATCGTTGCAGAAGGTAAAAATGCTAGTTGCCGCGGGGGCTAACATCAATTACGTAAATGAATTTGGCGAATCAGCCTTAGGACGTGCTTTGACTCAGGACAAACTTGATATCGTTTTATATTTAATTGAAAGCGGAGCTGACTTGAGAATTTCAATGAGCAAGAATCAGGGTAAAGATTATTATATATCGGATGAATTACGGTTCAAAACCTACTTCCTCGATTCTGATGAATATCGATTAAAAATGAAAATAGTTGAAATGCTGGAATCAAAAGGTTTGCCTTATCGTTCATTGCCCGTGCCTGATTATGCAACAGCCCAGGCTAAGAAGATGTACCCATCATCTTGGAAAGAGTATTTAAAAAAATATTAGGTTCTTATTTCAGATCAGAAAGGACGTTCGAGAGGGCGTTCTTTTTTCAATCAGCGTTGGCCATTTTCGCCTTCTACCCGCCCGCCGACTCCGCGAAGTCTGAAACTTCCCGGAAGCCGGCTTTCGCGCGGCCTCAGCGGGAAAACGCTGAGCGCATCAGCAATTAGCTAACAGATCCGGAAGAGGCCTGGTAAAAAAAATACCCATTGTCCCGCGCCACCACCGTCGAATCCTATAATACTAGAACCAATCGGCGGGAGAACACTAATGAAGGAAACTAAGTCGTATCTTCGTAAAAGGCTCTAATGCTAGCAATGTCATTCAGAACTGTTTGTCAAAGGTTGAGCATCTCATATGGAACCGAGCGAGGACTGACCCCATCCCACAACATTTAATTCGTACACGACAGGAAACCCACGGAGAATAAGTGTGATATGATAACAAAAGGAAGTCTCCTAATTGCGGCCATGCTTTGTTGCCTGCAACCGTCATGTTCCCAACAACAAAAGACGTTGGGACAAATACTGACCAGCTTTGAGCATGTTTCTAACGACTCATCGAAAAAAGTGAATCGAACGAGGACCGCCGGAGATTTCAATTTTTTGCTTTTGCAGGCGGACACGCGGAAGCGTTCCGACTGGCAATTCAAGGTTACAGGTTGGCCATCCAGTATAAATGAAGTGCAATTACGATCCAGGTCAGATCCACATCAATACGATTTTACTATTGACTACGCCGACAGCCTCGCTTTTATCTCTCCGGCGGTAAACGTTAATCCTGAACAACCGTTCTTCGCCGAACTTCCGGTTAAGCTGCTTCTGGATCGGGCGAATCGCAAACTTCTTTGCTTTGATAATAGCCAGACAGCGATCTTCTTATTAAATGAAGCGCTGATTCCAACAGCCAGGATCAATTATCTTGAAAACACCGTATCCGTGTTTGAACCGATACCCGAAGGGTTGCATGAAACGGCGTACTTAAACAGCAGGTTGTCGGATCTAAACATTAATGATCTCACACTGCATGAAATTTATGACCTCCTGGAAAATACCGATAACTTGCCGATTATAAATGACAGAATAAAAAAACCCGGAAAGCCCTTCCTGTTATTAGAAAATATCGAAAGCATGCCGTGAGCACAACCCTCGTAGAGCGCTACAGACCGGCCCCAGCGCGGTTAATGTAGTCCACACCAGCCAAACGCCAACAGCCAATCGCCAACAGCTCCCCTACCTCCCCCTGATCACCGAAGTATCATCGTTGATCTCTATCCAGTGGCCGTCGGGATCCTGGAAATAGATCTGCTTTACTCCGTCCACGCGAACGGTCGGCGCCTTTTCCGTGCCCGGCCAGTTCGTGTATTCGACGTGGTGCCGGTCAAGGTTGGCGATGAACGTGTCGATGGAGTTCACGCTGAAACAAAGATGGTCGTTCTTGTCGCGCCTGATATTCGCCTCCGCACCCTGGATGAGATGCAAATGCCCCGCCGGCCCCATGGTAAACCACGTGTGCCGCCCGTCGTGAAACGGCTCTTCAATCTTTTTCAGCATCAGGATGTCTTCGTAAAACTGCGTGCTCCTCTTCAGCTCGTGCACATAAATGGCGATGTGGTTGAGCGTCAGCTGAAGGTCTGAAGATGGACCGGACTGCGACAAGGCCCTGTTCGACAATAAGCAGAGCGACACGAGGAAAACGAATATGGATTTTTTCATGCGGTTGATGTGTATCCGGTAAAGATAGAAGCTGCCGAGAGAAAGTCCTAACGGACAACGGGCTCGGCTTGCCGGAGATTTCTGCTCAGCCAGACAAATCCGGCGATACCCGCGAGCAGCGACCCTGCCATCACAGAAAGTTTCGAAAGGCTCACCATCAGCGGATCGCTGAACGCCAGCAGGGTAATGAAGATCGACATCGTGAACCCGATCCCCGCCAGCATCCCCGCCCCCAGCACGTGGGTCCATTTCAGGTCCGAGGGAAGTGAGCTGATTTTGAACGTCGTCGTCAGGTAGCTGAAGAGCAGGATCCCGGCGGGCTTTCCAAAGAGCAGGCCGGCGATGATACCCAGACTGATGAAGCTGCCCAGCCCCGGGAGCGCATCGCCGTCCACAGGAATACAGGTGTTGGCCAGGGCAAAGAGGGGGAGGATAACATACGCTACCGGGATATGAAGAAATTCCTGAAGAATGTAAGAGGGACTTTGTTTGTCGCCGCGGCCGAACGGGATGGCAAATGCGAGTAGCACCCCCGTGATCGTGGCGTGTATCCCGGATGAAAGCATGAAATACCACATCGCGATACCACCTGCCAGGTAAGGCAGCAGGTTGTGAACCTTGAGGCGGTTCAGGACCAACAACAGAATAAAGATGGCCGTGGCAATGCCCAGGCTTGCGAGGTTTAGCGTACCGGTGTAAAATATGGCGATGACGATAATGGCACCCAGGTCATCGACGACGGCGAGCGCGGTGAGGAAGACCTTCAGGGACGAAGGTACCCGTTTGCCCAGCATCGATAAGACGGCCAGGGAAAAAGCGATATCGGTAGCCATCGGGATTCCCGCGCCGGCGCTGCCCTCTCCTGTCGGGTTGAAAAGAAGATAAATGCCCGCCGGAAACAGCATGCCGCCCAGCGCGGCAAACAGGGGCAGCATGGCGTTCCTCAGA
The DNA here is from genome assembly GCA_036383235.1 of Chryseosolibacter sp. GTDB lineage: Bacteria > Bacteroidota > Bacteroidia > Cytophagales > Cyclobacteriaceae > Chryseosolibacter. Next base: position 8,034 of record DASVOT010000389.1, on the reverse strand, counting down.
TCGGAGAGCTCACCGATGTACAGTTCCCGTTCCAGCTCCAGCCCGATCAGCAAAAAGAAGATTGTCATCAGACCGTCGTTTATCCAGTGTACCAGGGAATGGTTCGCAACGGGAACCGTCCAAAGACCGGTGTACACTTCGTTAATAGAGTTCGTCAGCACCAGCGAAACGGCGGTACAGATGATCAGGATGATGCCTCCTGACCTTTCGCTATTGAAAAACTGGTTAAAGAGCCGGGTGAGTATCCTGATGTCCGCCAAAACGATCCTGTTTGATAACTCAATGAATTAGTCTTGTGCTTTAGACCGCAAAGCTAAAAAGCCGCGCCTGATCTGTCGCTGCCGGCGGCCAAAAGCCTGTCCCGTCGGACTTCAGGGAGCATCAGTTGTCACTTTTCATTTCGGTGCGAAGATCTTGCCTGGATATACCACTACGGCCTGTTATGCCTTCATAAACTTTTGATCCGTTAAAATTCTTTCGTTTTTACCACAAGCGCTGAAATAAACGAAAGTTTTTGAAATTTATACCCGTAAAATCGAATATTTGTAAGGTTGTGAAAGATTTTTTTATTAAAAAGAAGTATTGCATAAGTTTTTTATAATAACTTAGGGGTGATTTCACCCAATGCTGAACCAAACATTCACCAAAATCCAATTCCCATGAAAAAAAATTTTATCACACTCATTCGAAGGATGTGGCTGGTGGTATTCAAGATGAGGGTCCCCATTGCGGCGGGGATCATGCTTGTCGGAATGCAGCTCGCGGCATTTTCGCAGACCCGGCTGGTCTCCGGAACAGTCACCGGCACGGATAACGGCCAGCCGATACCAGGCGTGAACATCGTGGTAGATGGCACCACCGTCGGCGCGGTATCCGATGCGCAGGGGAAGTACACGCTCAATGTGCCCCCGACTGCCACGACGCTCATTTTTTCTTTTATCGGCTATAAGACCGAGCGGGTCGCCCTCGACAACCGCACGCAGGTAGACGTGCAGTTGACTTCCGATACCCAGACCCTGGAAGAGGTGGTCGTGACCGCCTTTGGTATCGAGAAAGAGAAAAAGGCGATTGGCTTTGCCACGCAGGAATTGGCGAAAAAAGACTTGTCAGATGCGCGGGATGTTAACGTGGCGAATTATCTGACGGGCAAGGTTGCAGGGGTCCAGGTTGGCCTTTCCGCCTCCGGGGTCGGAGGTTCGAGCAAAGTCACCATCCGGGGCTTCAGCTCCCTGACGGGAGAAAACCAACCGCTGTATGTGGTGGACGGTTTCCCTCTGGATAATACTAAATATGGAGAGGGGCAGGTGTACACGAACGGAAGGGATTTCGGAGACGGTATCGGCAACATCAACCCGCAGGACATCGAGTCCATCAACGTCTTGAAAGGTCCGAATGCAACGGCGCTTTACGGGTCACGCGGCGCAAACGGTGTGATCCTCATCACCACCAAATCCGGCAAAGCAGGAAAGGGTGTTGCTGTTGAAGTAAATTCCAATGTGACCATCGATAAGCTTAACCTCTTCCCCAAGCTTCAGAACAAATACATGACCGGGTATGAAGACCTCAACCTCTATGGCGGTACGGTCAACATCAATGGGGTCGACTACCCCGAGATACCCTCCTGGCATTTTGAAAGCATGGGCCCTCCTATGGATGGAAGATTAATGGCGAATCCGTTTATATTTCCCGGCGATCCTCCAAGCACCTTCAAGCTGCTGCCACAGCCGGAAAACAACGTGCGAGATTTCTTCGAGACGGGAGTGGTCACCAACAATTCAGTCGCCGTGTCCGGCGGTACTGAAAAATCAACTGCACGGCTATCCGTTAATAATATGACGATCAATGGCATCGTGCCTAACCATAAAGAGAATCAGCAATCGGTCACGCTCCGCGCATCGACGAATATAACCGACAAGCTTTCGTTTGAGGGCAAAGCGAACTATATCCACAAGAAGACGGATAATCCTCCCGGGCTGGGCGTTTTCGCCTCGAACAACGTGGTCAGAGACCTTGCGGCAATGGGCAGGTATGTGCCGCTGCCTTTCCTCAAAGAGTATTATGAGCGAACCGGCGAGGCCGGCAGCTGGCCCGGTGTATCCGTAAATCCCTATTACCTTGTAAATGAAAACAAGAACAACGCCGAACGGGACCGTCTCATCAGCTTTGTATCCGCTAAATACCAGTTTAACAGCTGGCTAAACCTGAGGGCCCGCTCCGGTATCGACTTTTATTCCGAGCGGAGACTCGAAAAACGACCGGTCGGTTCTCCCAATGGCATCAGTGGCAGACTCGTCGACCAGACTTACCTGACAAAAGAGAGCAACAGCGACGTGCTGCTGACTGCGTCCAAGGAAAACCTGAGCAAGAATTTCAGCGGCACCCTTTCTGTCGGTGCTTCGTTGTCAAAAAGGAGCTACAGGCAGCAGGGATGGGAAGGCACCGATTTCAAAGTGCCCGACATTTATCACATCAGCAACACCCGGAACGTGATCCCTCAGTACAGCTTTGTGACGAGGGAAATTCAATCCGCATACGCCTCGGGCGAGCTTGGCTATAAAAACTATTTATTCGTGGATGTAACAGGCCGCAACGACTGGTCGTCCACGCTGGGTGAAAACAATTATTCCTTCTTCTATCCTTCCGTGAGCAGCAGCTTCATCTTTACAGATGCGTTCGACATGCATTCGAGGGTGTTGACTCTTGGCAAGGTGAGGGCCTCATACGCAGAAGCCGGAAATGACGGCTCGGCCTATCTGACGGAGTCTGGTTACACGCTTGACAATACGCCTTTCAACGGGCAAAGCCTCGCGTACCAAAGCAACACGATCGCCCTGTTTGATTTGAAGAACGAGCTGAAAAAATCGGTGGAGTTTGGAGCCGACCTGAGATTCTTCGGAGACCGTATGGGACTGGATGTTACTTACTATAAAAGCAACACCGAAAACCAGATTGTACCCATCACGGTTTCAGCCGCGAGCGGCTACACGACAAAGATCGTCAACGCCGGGAATATCGAGAACAAGGGTGTCGAGGTTTCCTTGCGCGCCACGCCGGTCCAGCTCCAGAATGGCTTAACCTGGGACCTTACCTTCAACTATGCCAGAAACCAGTCAACGGTGATAGAGCTGGCACCCGGTATCGAAACTTTCTTTCTTAACGAAACCGCACAGGCGGCGCAGATCGAAGCAAGAACCGGTGAGCGATTCGGCAACATCGTCGGATATAAATACAAGAGGGCACCGGACGGACAGATCATCGTTGCCAGCGACGGTTCGTATATGCGCGAGGATGACCTCAGCATTCTTGGAAACGTGACGCCGAAATGGATCGGCGGTCTGAACAACACGGTTAGTTTCAAGGGATTGTCACTGAACTTCCTCGTTGATTTCGTTCAGGGCAACGAGATCACTTCCGATACGAGATACAGGATGATCGCAAACGGAACGGCCAAGTTCACCGAACGGTACAGGGAGCATTCCGAACCGCTGCCGGGCGTAGTGGAGGTGAAGGACGGAGATGGCAATGTGGTCGGCTACGAGCCGAATACGATCCTGGTCGATGGACAGACTGCCTGGTCTTACAGGGCATGGGGTCAGATCAGCGAAGAGTTCGTGATGGATGGCAGCTTCATCATGCTGCGCGAAGTGGTCCTGGGTTACTCCCTGAAGCCTTCGCTCCTTCAAAGGACGCCTTTCAACAGCATCCGCCTTTCGGTCGTAGGCAGAAATCTCTGGTACATTGAAGAACACATGCAGGGTATGGGCATTTCTCCGGAAACGAACCTGAATACCCGTGCCGGAGCCACAGGCGTCGAAGTGTTCAGCCTGCCGACGACGAGAAGCTATGGCCTTAACCTCAATCTGACATTTTAGCCAGGCGTTATTTCCGAACCATTAATTGCAAAGAAAAATGAAACTATATAATAAGATTAGGAATCTCAGCCTCCTGACTTTGTCCATTTTGCTGCTCGACGGCTGCACGGATGATTTCAAGGAAATGAATACAAATCCGGCATTGCTGTCGGAGGCGATTGTAACGCCCGAGTACCTGTTAAGCGGAGTTCAATACGGAGCCGCAGGAGGGTTGGGTGCCGCCGACGTAGGCAATTACGCAGGTATGACCGTGCGCGTTGACAATGCCCCGTTCGTTGATCACTTCGATGACGGCGCATGGTATGCAAACTATACGCGTTACTCCAATAATCTGGCTGCCATCATCCGCAAGACGAAAGACGATCCCGCGCTTGTCAATAAGAAAGCGATCGCAAGAATCATGAAGGTGTGGCTGAATTCCCAGACCACCGATATCTATGGCGATATCCCTTACTTTGAGGCGAACAAGTCGCCGCAAGAGGCGATTTCAAATCCGAAATATGATACGCAGGAAAGCATCTACGTGGATTTCTTCAAAGAACTGAAGGAAGCAGCCGCCGAGCTGGACGAAAGCAAGGAAAGCTACGGCAACGCAGACCTGTACTATGCGGGAGATGTGACCAAATGGAAAAAGTTTGCGAACTCGCTGCGCCTGCGCCTCGCGTTGCACGTGCGGTACGTCGACGCGCAGCTGGCAGCGGACAATATCAGCGGCCTGCAGGAATCAGACCTGATCACAAGCAAGCAAGATAATGCCGGAATTTCAACTGCAGATGACGTTGAGGCGCACCGGAACGGAGCCTATAATTCAATCAGGAATGGCCTCGATCCGGCCGCGCGCCAGGATTACGTTTCACACCAGCTCGTGGGCAAGGGTTTGCTGGATGCGCTCGTGGGCACTTCATCACCCAGCGATCCGCTCGATCCGCGCACGAAAGTGATCGCCGACAGCGCTACCCTGGATGGTTCCACCCTCGTTCCTCCGCACGCTCCGTTCGGTTATCGCGCTCAGCCCCTGCTGGGGAATGTTCCGGTTGAAAATAAATATCCCTACGGATCGGGATCTACTTCCCTCTTCAGCCTCTTCTGGTACGTGCCTGTGATCGAACAGCCCGTTTTAAGAAGCTCCGAGGTTTATTTCGCCCTGGCGGAGGCCGCCTTGTTTAACCTGCGAAGCGGAGACGCCGACGCCTATTTCAAGAAAGGCATTGAAGCCAGTGTCGAAGAGGTGAGGGATCTGTATAACAATGGAAAAGACCAGATGCCCGACCTGCTTGACCTGGTCTATGGACCTGGCTTCGATAAACAGTCGTTCATGGATTACAAAGAAATGAAACAAAGCGAGATCGATGCGTTCCTCCAGTCTGCAACGACTACCCTCACCGGTACCGACGAGGAAAAGCTGGAGCAAATCATGAATCAGAAGATGATCGCGCTCTATCCGAATGAACTCGAAGGCTGGACGGAGTGGAGAAGAACCGGGTACCCCAGGGTCCTCGTTGCTTCCAATGAACAAAGCACGTTTCACGGTGTTTCACCCAGAAGACAGCATTATCCCAACAGCGAAGGGCTGATCAACAGCGCTAACTATAAAGACGCTCTTGGCAGAATGGGCGGAACGGACGACATGATGAAAAGGGTATGGTGGGATGCCAACGTCAACGCTCCTCATCCGCACCCGGGCACTGTGGAAACAAGAGCTACGCCGTGGAAGTAAAAAGTTTGCGGAGAAGCTCCTTTCCTGTCACCGTTCAGAAGTAACCATCGTCCGGGTCAGGTAAAACAGGATTCCCGCCAACAAGGGCTGTCCTTCAAAAAGGGCAGCCCTTTTTCTTTGCCACGCATTTGCGCCAGTAACCGACAACGACTACCATTTGACGTTTGCATCCATGAACCGGATGAGGCTCTCTGCCATCTCCTGATGCTCCGCGATGGTGGGATGTCCCGGCGTATTCTTGAACGGAAAAAAGTGTGAATAGACCTTCGGGTCATGAAGGGAAGCAACGGCCTGCCTGATGTATCCCGGCCAGGGCGATCCCGCACGCGTGGCGTCCATATTTCCCAGCACGCAAACGATGCTGGCGTTCGGATAATGGCCCCGCAGGCGGGAAATGAAATCCTGGTAAGAGGAAATGATAAATTCAGGAGCCGGAGGTTTGGATCCGAACCGTTTCTTAAACTGATCGTAATCCGGCATGAATGAAAGCGCATAATCATTCTGCATCAGGTTGACTACCACAATATCCGGCGTGGCCTTTGAAAAATCCCACACACTGGCTGTGTCGAAGGGATTCAGGCGGTCGTACATTTCAGGCATGGTCATGGAGAACCAGCTCACCATCAAACCGATGCCGCTGCGCGCGATGCAGGTATAGGCCGCATCGTAATGCCGCGCGGTGACGGCGCCGTAGCTAAGGTAATTGTCCGTGGAGTTTCCGCCGGGTGGAGAGGCCCCCGCCTCGTCCATGCCGGCGCCAACTGTGATGGAGTTGCCATAAAATTCAATCCGCCTTTTTTTCGGACGCACGGGCAACACTTCTGCGCCGGGGTCATACTGGAAACCGTAAAACCAGGCGATGCCGTCGTTCCAGTCCGTCAGCCGGAATAATTCCACGGTATGGACTGTGTCTGTCAACCCGGACGCCAGCGTATACGATCGTTCAAGTGTGTCAAGCCGGATGCTGTATACGCTGTCGTCATCAATGATCACGTTGAAGGAGTTGTGCCCGCGCTGGTCTCTCATCACCGCCTTCAGCGCCGTTCCACGGAATGCCGTTTTCACGGACGAGCCCGGCCAGTAGATGGCGGCAACACCAGCGCTGTCCAGCCCAACCCGTCCATTATATTCGGAAAGTGAAGCGGCGCCGCTGACGACGTTGGTTTGCGGTGAACAGGCATAACAAAAACACAATGCAAACACGGATAACGGGGCGGATAAAAAACTGCACTGCCTGCGGCGGAAGGTCATGATTAATCCTTCTTTGTCGGTTTTGCAAATCCTTGAAAGGGGACAATTTGAATTGCCCCGGGTTTCAACCCGGGGGTATAAAAGAGGCCAATAGATGGTGTGCCCCGGGAAAGTCTTTTCTACGTACGCCCGATTGGGCACACGGATGCAAAGCCATTTCGAAGTGAATTGCCGCATCTTTGACAGAAATTCGAACATGACAAAGTAGGAATTAAGAGCGTTTTAAGGTTGTGTCCCACGGGAAATTCCGGGCTACTTTTTCGGCACCAGCGTGATTTTCGTGTTTTGATTCAGGGCTACTTCTCGCTTCTCTTTTGCAACGATCACGGTATACGGCGCCAGGTAATTCCTGGTCTTGCCATCGAAGTGGTATTCCGGAAGCTCGGTGGCGAATCTGCCTGACGCATCGGTTTTGGCGGAAAGGACTTCCCGTTTGTTTTTGTCCAGGATACTGACACGGGCGTCGGCGACAGGGTTTCCTTTTTTATCTTTGAGTTCCGTGTCGAGTGTCCAGTAGACGGAAAACGTGTGCGGTTGATCGCTCACCTGGAGATCGAAGGTGTGCCCTTCAATGACATTCGACCGGAATTCCACCTCTTTGGCAACACACCAGTCGCATCCCGGCTGACCGATCCGGATGACTTTGAAATCCTGGCCGGCCGTCGGGGATTTCAAGATCGTGTTGTTGTAGATCTTCGTATTGGCCGTTCCACCGTACATGGAGGCTACCCAGGCCGCGGGCACATTTGTGACGATGCGGTTATTGTAAAACCGCCCTCCAAAACCTTGCGGGCCTCCACAAATATAGAATGCTGCGGTCTCAATCTTCGCAGAAGGCGCCGTATTCTCAACCGTGATCTCATTGCCAAAAATATAATTGTCTCCGGCGCTGGCGCTGTAATAGATTCCCCACGCCATCGGGGTATAGCGGGCATCCTTCGGATACGGGGCAGCAGTGATAAAGATCTTATTGCCATACACGCGGTTTCCGTAGCATCCATCTGCCGCGCCAGGCTTCGAAAGGTAATCCGCTATCCGCACGGCCGCCGTGCTATACTCTTCGTGACCGTACTCGCACGTGGGCGGAGACGTTTTTATCCGGATGACGTTGTCGAAAATGTCGATGTGCTTATGGCGGAAGATCTCGACGCCCGAACCCACTTCGGGCTCGATGCTGTTGCTGAAGATCCATGA
>DASVOT010000388.1:0-2163 GCA_036383235.1 Chryseosolibacter sp. | reverse complement strand
CAGGGACTCATTTGTTCCCAGCGATATGATGACAAGATCGGGGTGGAGCGAATTGATTTGTACCGCAAACTGAGCCGCTTCATTGTAATGCGTGAATTTTGCGCCGTTCACGCCGACCGAATGATAGAGAATTCCGTTCATCGAGTTCTCCAGGACGGCGCCATAGATGCGGGCTCTGGATTGGTCTTCGTTTGACTTGACGGACTGAATGGTTACGGCGTTGATTCTCTCTTTCCATTCGACCCGGGAAAAATTCCTGTTCAAGGGCTGACTTTTCAAATCCATCTTTCCGAGCTCATTGCCGTTTGGATCTCTGATAGAGAAGTCGAAGCTTCTCGCATCTTTTTCATAAAACAGGGTAAGTGCATTGAACGTGTAATCCAGCCACAGATCATTCATGAAGATTTCCAGTTTGGCTGCCGGATCACTTGTTTCGATGGTAACGCCTCCGATACCGATGGGAAGAGGCTGGTCGGGATATACGCATCGCTTTGACTTCCAGCTTGTATTCGAGGCAGTCTTGAAATTATTAGGCTCGTTGGTGCCTGCCACGCTCAGGGGAACAATCAGGCCGCGGCCGGCATTGCCAAAATCGCGGTGAAAGCTGCGTCGCACAACGCTCGTCAGGTAATCCGCCTGAATATGGGAATCGCCGATATGCACGATATTGACTTTCCCGTGGTTCGTCAGGCGAAGCTGATATAGCTTTTCGTAAAAATCATCCAGGTAGCTGACATTTTGTATCACGTTATCAGCGTCTACTTCGAGCCCGTACGTTTTGTAGGTGAAATCGACCCGTTGCGCATTCGCCTCCAGGAACATCGCAGCGGCACAAAGGATGCCTGCGCAGCAAATGCGTAACCGCTTTCGAGAGGGGATGCTATGTCTATTTTTTTCCTGCATCTTTATGTAGGTGTCGTTCGTAGCTGTAAAGCAGGCTTTTCACCAGTGAACCCGCCAGTATGTTCCCGCCTTTGAAATTCAGGTGCGTGTAGTCTTTTGCCGCCAGCGCAGGTTTGGAAGTGACAAACCTTACCATGCTGTTTTCGCCGCCCATGGCCTGGAACAGATCCCAGAATGCAATTTTCGATTGTTGTGCGATCATCCTCTGCGCGTTGCGCATGGCGGGGATGGCGTTCATCGTTTCAAACTGCCCGGTGGAGTTGCTGCTGCGGTCGCTGACGCTCATCAGCAGAAAGCTTGCCTGCGGAAAGTCTTTTTTAAGGTTATTGATAATCTTCACCATTCGCTTTACATACGCCTTGTAATTCAGCGAGTCTTCCACGACCATGTTGAGGCCAAATTGAAGGATCACCAGTTTGTAATGACGGTAGCTGTTGAAACGGGTCAGCATCCGGTTGCTGATCCCTGTAAGGCTTATGCCCGAGTTTCCGCGAAGGGAGAAATTGTCCACATACACTCCGCCGCCATCTTCGAAACTTGCGCCGAATAAGCGAAGGCTATCGAACGGCTCGAACGTGAATTTGATCGATTTGAATTTTCTGCCGCGGTACACCCACTCCTGCAGCTGATCAGACGTTTTCAAGGGCATGACCTTTTGCGTTGTGTCGCCGTTGATCTGAAACCGGACATTCGCCGACTGGTAATTTTTATAGTAAAGTTTGACTGTGTTGAAGTCCCTCAGAAATCTCTTCGGAGAAGTTCGGTACTCGACCCAGTTGCCCTCCAGGGGAACAAAGCAGTAGCCTGCCGGACCGTATTCCGCAGTGGAATCCGTGCGCGTGATAAGGGAGCTTGTTCGCCAGTTGTCGAACGAATGTTTGATGGTGTTGCGGAATCCCGCCACGCCCGAGGTGATGGGCACAAATCCGACGCCTCTTCCACCAAAAATAGATTGAAGCGAATCGCGGAAGCTTCCGCAGAACACATCACCCTCGATGAACGAATCTCCGTAGAACGCGATCCGCAAGGGCGTGCGTGCGTTCCGGACCTGTGTCAGGGCTTTATGAAATTTCTCAAGCGCGGTACTGTCCCCGCTGTAGTCTTCGATACAGGTGATACCGGGCCTGCATGTTTCTTTGACCAGGCGGATGACGGAATCCTGTTTTGAAACAAGGGAATCGTTAAACGCCGCCTCGACACTGTCGACTTTTTCGACGGCAATGTCTGACAGCAGGTTAACAGGTTTGAAGGTAAGTGATT
>DASVOT010000387.1:0-5191 GCA_036383235.1 Chryseosolibacter sp. | reverse complement strand
GGCGTAAGGGTGCGAATCTATGGAAAGCAGAAACTGAAGAAAACGACGATGCGACCTTTAGCTCGCACGAGTAAACCTCGATCGGAACCACACCAAAGCAGAAGCCGCAAGGAACTTACTTCGATCGGACTGGTTTCAGATTCCAGTATTGTCAACTGTCAATTGCCCGTTGTCAATTTCCTTCCCCGCACAACCTTAACCCCATTCATCAACTCCTTCCTGAAAGAGATCGCAAGGAGGAGCAGGGAACCGCACGTGGTGATGATCCAGGGTGAGCCCATCAACAACAGGGCAATGGAGAAGTGCGGATAAAAATAAACTGCGGAGATCAATGGAACTACCAGCCCGTTAGCGATGAGGAACCGCCTCAGCCATTTCCGCGACTCGCCGGCGGGGAAAGCAAATGCCAGGAAGAAAGTGGAGATGCCCATGCAGATGTAGCCCAATCCGTCGACGTCCCAAAAAAGCGAATGCGGTGTCTGGTCAAGGACCTTTACGTCATCCAACGTCCCTGCGAGGGATCGGGGAACGACCGTTGCCAGCTGCACCACGTAATTCAGGTTCACATACGTGGCATACATAATCGCGAAGGCTATTGCGATGTGGCTCCAGATATTCCTCTCTCTCGATGTGGTGTGATGGACAGCAATTACAGCCATCACATAGGGCACCGAAATGCAAATGGAGAACCCGAATATGAGGAATGCGTCGACGGGAAATGCTAGGACTCCGGCCACTTGCAGGAGTTGCGCCGCGCTGTATCCGGCTGCCGCGATGCAAGCGATCATCGCGGAATAATATCCCAGCCGCAGGACGGCGGGATTTATCGCCCACACCACCGGACGCTCCGGCGACTGGAACTCCTCACGACTGATTTTCTTTTCATGAACCATTCCCAAGGTTTTGGAATTTGATCCCGCGCCTTGTCATCTCTTCGGCGATCTTTCCTTCAATTTTCCGGCAGCCGCAGTTCTTCGCATGGGCGAGATGCCATTTGATCCGTTGTTCCATCGTGGGATTCTCCGGCATTTTGTGTTTCAGGTGCCACGCTTTATTGATCTTCATTTTTTGCGGGTAGAATTCACCGGACGTAAAATAGCAACTCGCCGGATCTGTAAAAATGACACCCGTATCGGGCCAGTATGATTGTTGTCATTTGACCGGATGGGCTTCTGCCGGCACGAATGTCGCGTCAGGGTGAAAACCTTAAGACGCACACACCGACCTTTATTCGCTCCTGTTAACCTGCGCATTTTTCCATGAAGGAATGCCGATGAAAACCCTGCGAAGGATCCGGTGACCTTCAGCAGAATGGGCGGGGCGTCTTTACAAATGTCCTGCCTCGGATCAGGCAGCGCATGGCTAACAGTTTCGTACATCACTGAATTTCATTGGCAGGCAACGAGAAATAAAACGTAGCGCCTTCGTTTTCGATCGCCTGTACCCAGATCTTTCCGTTGTGCCGGTCGATGATCCGCTTTACAAGGGCCAGGCCGACGCCCGTGCCCTGAAAATCTTCGGCGTCGTGCAGTCTCTGGAAAACGCCGAAAAGCTTGTCGGCGAACTTCATGTCAAAACCGGCGCCGTTGTCTTTCACGTAATAAACTCTTGAATCGCCTTCGACGTAGCTGCCCACCTCGATGCGGGCTTGTTCTTTTTTCTGCGTGTACTTTAACGCATTCGACAATAGGTTCGTCCAGACCTGACGCATCAGGCTCACATCCACGCGCGCGGTTCCCAGCTCGCCGCATTCGAGCTTGATGTCCCGGCTTTTCTCAGCTTCCAATAGCTCGTCTATAATCGGCCTGACGATCTCCGACATCTCAAAATCCGACTTATGAACTGCCCTTTTTCCGATCTTTGAGAAATTCAGCAGATCATCAATGAGCTGGCCCATTTTCTTCGAATTGGCGGAAATGTTGTTCAGAACGCGGGCGGTTTCTTGCTCGAGCTTGTCCCCCAGGTCTTCACGCAGGATCTGCGCATAGCCGTTGATGGCCCTTAGGGGAGCACGCAGGTCGTGCGACACCGAATAGCTGAACGCCTCCAGCTCGCGATTGACGGCTTTCGCCTGCTCTTCCGCCGCCTTCCTCTCCGTATTATCGAATAGGGAGCACCGTATCGTCGCTGGCTTGCCACTCAAACCGGGGATGACGACGGCGTTCAGGATGACGGGAATGGTGGAAAGATTCTTGCGGACCATTTGAAATTCCGCGTCCGAGAGCTTGCCCTCCGCCATTAGCCTGGATCCATCTCCGAAAACCCCGGCAGCACCGGTCAGCATTTGATCGACGTACATTCTGTTGACGACTTCCTTGCGCGCGTACCCAAGCCACCGCAGCAGTGTTTCGTTGATGCTGGTGATCATGCCCTCGCGGTCGAGAAGAAAATACCCGCATGGAGCGTTTTCATAAAGATCATGATTTGCGTCAAGGGCCAGCTTCAGTTTTGCTTCCGCCTCGCCGCGAGCGTTCAGAGTGGAATTAAGCGAATAGATGAGGGTCGCGGGTGTAAGCAACCCAACAAGTAACAGGGCCGAAAATGTGAATAAGAACTGATAGAAGTGACCGGTCACAGCGGCTTGTTGTTCCGTCTTCACAGCCCGTTCCGCGTCGCCGATCGCTGCCACCACTGCTTTGATTTCCTGTAACGTTTGACTGCCGTTGGCGTGAAGCAGCAATTCGCGCGCTTTGTCCCCGGTCGCTCCGGTTTGGGCTTCCGCGATCCCTTTATAGAAGCTTATCTTTCCGCCGAGGAGGTTCTCAAGTTCCTTTACCCGCTCGCGCTGCCCCGCGCGCCCTTCGGTGAGTGATTTTAATTGCCCAAGAGTCTGCTGCAACCTCTTTACGGTTTCCGCATAGCTGCGGAGAAACTCATCTTCGCCGTTGACTGAGTATTTTAACGCGGCCATTTCCAGCTCAGCGGAAATAGCAAGCACACGTTCGCTGCTAAGGAGAATCTTCTGCGAGTTGGTGCCGCTTCGACTGGTTTCAGCCACTCTTTTAATAAACACGAATGATGCGACCGCTAATGCAATCAGCACGACCACGGACAGAATAAAACCCGATAAGATCCTTCGGTTCAGGTGCAATTTCATTTCACTGATGAACTTTTGAACGATTGACCGGCGTCGCGGTGAGTGACACTCCCCTAGGTGTACGCGCTCACGAGCTGAATTCCCGGTTTCCCGGCGCCAGGTCCTTTCAAGCCTGTTACCATATTAAGGAGAGAATTATTAATATCAAACTTTGAACGCCCGCAAAGCCCCTGTTTGTTTGGCGGCCTCACTAACAAGCGTTACATTAGGCAGGGAAACTTCTGATAGGCATTGGGTTGGTTTGACGGCGGAAGATGTTCTGGATTATGAAGCTGGTAATTGAAAATCTCAACAAAACATACGCGAACGGGGTCCGTGCCCTGAAAAATATCAACCTGACCATCTACGAGGGAATGTTCGGGCTGCTGGGTCCGAACGGCGCCGGCAAATCCACCCTCATGCGTACGATTGCCGCGTTGCAGGAGGCGGACTCCGGAAGCATCACGCTGGACGAAATAGATGTGCTTCGGCAGAAGGACGAGGTGCGAAAAATTCTCGGCTATCTTCCGCAGGAGTTCGGCCTGTATCCGAAGATAAGCGCTGAGACGCTTCTCGACCACCTCGCGTATTTGAAAGGCATAAAAGATAAAAGACAAAGGAGGAATGTGGTGTCTGCGCTGCTGCAGAAAACGAATCTGTGGTCTGCGAGAAACCATAACCTCGGCGGCTTTTCCGGCGGAATGAAACAGCGTTTCGGCATTGCGCAGGCCTTGCTGGCAGATCCGCGCCTTATTATCGTCGATGAGCCGACTGCCGGCCTCGACCCCGCCGAACGCAACCGCTTTCTGAATCTTCTATCGGAGATCGGCGAAAACACCATCGTGATCCTTTCAACGCATATCGTCGACGATGTGAAGGAGCTGTGCTCCCAGATGAGCATCATCAACAACGGAGAGGTGCTTTACAAGGGACGCCCGTCTGAGGCGCTCGCCAGGCTCGAAGGCAAGGTGTGGCGCAAGCGCATCGATAAGACTGAGCTCGCCCACCACAAGCAACTGTTCAACGTGGTGTCTGAACGCCTGCTGGGCGGAAAACCCGAGATCCACGTCGTCAGTGAAACGCAGCCGGATGAATCTTTTGAACGGATGCCTGCAGGCCTCGAAGACGTCTATTTTTCTTATATACGCGCCACGGAAACCGCGGAAGACGAACTCACCAACCACTAGCGCTGTCGTATGTTCAAAGGCATCTTTGAATTTGAGCTGGAATACCGAAGGGGCAGACCCGTAACCTATATATATTTTGCGATCATTTTTATTATAACTTTTCTGGTGATCGCCGGTCCCTCCAGAACCGTGGCGGGGCAGATCAAAGCCAACGCACCCTTCATCATTGCCTCGTGGACCGTCACGCTCTCCCTGGTTTTTACAATGATCACCTCTGCAGTGATGGGCGTCGCGATTGTAAGGGACTTTGACCATAACACGGAAGGGCTGCTGTTCAGCAACGCAATAAAGAAAAGAGACTATTTGTTAGGCAGGTTTTGCGGCTCGTTCGTCGTGTTGCTGCTCATGAACTGCGGGGTCTGGCTGGGCTTAATGGCCGGATTTGCCGTCGGGAAATCCGTTCCCTGGGATGTCGCATGGCGTAGCCGCGAGCTGCTCGGCTTCCAACCCTGGCATTACTTGCAGCCATTCTTGCTGATCACCGTCACCAATCTCTTTATTACCGGCGCCCTGTTCTTCATGAGCGGGGCCCTCGGCCGGAATGCCATCGTGATTTATACTCAAGGTATCCTGCTCATCGTTGTTTACCAGATTGCCAATATCGGATTGCCGGACCTCGAAACCCAGAAGCTCGCCGCACTCCTCGATCCTTTCGGCATCAAGACTTTTCAGTATGTCACCCGGTACTGGACGCCGTCGGAACAGAACACGCTGCTCGTGCCCCTGACGGGAATAATGCTCTACAATCGCCTGCTGTGGATAGCCGCAGGCGTGGTTGCCCTGGTCATCACGTATCATGGATTTTCATTCAACATGGTCAGGAAGGGCTTCGGGAGCAGAAAGACGGAAACGACAGGTGACCGAGAAGAAAGCGAGGAAACGATTAAAACCCCTCGCGCCGACCAGGTGATCAACGCATGGACCCATG
>DASVOT010000386.1:0-3142 GCA_036383235.1 Chryseosolibacter sp. | reverse complement strand
TCTTTCCCAGCATCTCCTTCGGATCGTTGACGATGTTTGGGATGCCACCTTTTTCCGCCGCGGCCTGTGCAAATTCGGCGGTCTCACCCCAGACGTATTTTACCTCCACACCCGGAAATTGCTTATCGATGTTGAACATTTTTCCATAACCAATCGTGTGCGAATTCTCCGCACCGATGATCCCGATCCTGATCGGTTTTTGACTCTGATGGGGTGATGTCATGCTAAATGTTGGAGTGGTTGAAAAAATCGCCGGAGCGAGCGCTGCTGTCGTTCCTAATTTCCGGATAAATGACCGTCGTGAGTCCATAGGTTTTCGTGTTAAATGAATACCGCGCGTTGCGCTGAACTAAATTATGCAATCCGTTCTCTGAATTGCTTACCAATCATCAAAATTCCTGACCCCGTGAATCCGCGCTCATTTGGCTTTTTTCTCCAGCCAGCTGGCGAGCGCTTCCTGCTGCGCGGCCGTAAACTGGTTAAACTCATGAGGTGACTGATGCTCGAAATTGTTTCTCGCCGTCATGAAATCATATACGGCTCCAATCTCCTCAATGGCTTGGTCCACCTTTGCCCGGTTGGCGTGTCGGTCCAGTTCGGGAGCGATTACCATCAATGGACGGGGAGCAATGCATGAAATTATTTCCGCGAAATCGACCGGCAATCTTTCTTCATTTCCTGCGAAGAAGCCAAGGCGTGGCAAGAGGCCATACAGATGTGAATACGCTTTCAGGCCCTCGATCTCCTTGCTGTCGTCTCGCCACGGTGTAAAGGAACATGAAACGGCTGTGGCCGCGACACGGTTGTCAAGCGCGGATGTGAACAGACTGACCGTTCCCCCAAGCGCATAACCGGACAGGAATATTTTGCTGCGGTCGATGAAGTCGAGGCTTTCCAGGGCGTCAATCGCTGCACGGGTGTCGGTGACCATCTTACCAAGCTTGGACCAGTGCGGGTATCGCTCGTAAAAGAGTGTGCCTTCTTCTATTCGGGTCCCGTACCCGATGAGATCCATTGCAAGAATGGCAATGCCTTTTGAGAGGATCTTGTCAAAGTATGCAGTTGACTCCGAGTCGAAACCCGTGTTTGAGTATTTGTGAAGAAAAATAACGACGGGCAATTTTCCATTGGCTCGCGTTGCCATCTTTCCCTTTTCATCGGTGGGATAATATAAGGTGGCATGTAAATAATCGCCCATGGCATTGTAGGGAGCAATGTTCAGCTTCTTGCCATTCTTCACCCGCGGCCTGTCCATGAAGCTTTCCAGGTAATCTTCTGCCGGCACGAGCGACTTGATCGGCCGCGCCTTGATTCCCGCGGGAGCTTCGCCCATGATCCAGTTAATGTCTTTGATAATGACGGCGCTCTTTTTTTGCTCCCACTCCGCCGCAGTGACGATCTTCCTTCCGTCCTTGGTCAGCAGCGTATGGTCCGTCGTTCGAATCAAAGGGAAATCATTCGCATCGATTTTTTCATTGCTGAGATCTTTCCATTTCTCAAATGTGTAGTTGTACACCAGCTTGTTTTCCCAGGGCAGGCTCTTTCTCCTGAACTGTATATCAAGCCAATCCAGGTAAGACTCGAGGTCGCGCGCCTCGACGGCATGTTCACCGTCCCGCAACCGGATGCCGAGTTTATCAGGGGCGCCGTGAAATTTATAGACAGGAAGCAGTGCCTGGTATGCCTGCTCCACGGCCCACGGGTCGCCGCTTGCCTCGCGTATGGAGGAACTCAGGAGCAGGGCATTTGGAGCGATCAGAGCCATGAGCGATGTCTGGTCTATCGGAAGCTTGTGTTCCCGCCCGGCGTAGAAGCGAATCCTGGGATGTGCCCAGTGTGTCCTTCTCGAATACAGGTACTCGATCGATTCGTCCGGCGAGCGTTCGTCAGTGTACCGGTAGGGGAATTCTCCTCCGGTACCCCCGCTGCTGCTGATCACCGCGGTGATTCGGTCATCAAACGCAGCGGCGAGCAGTGATTGCTTTGCGTTGCGCGAATGACCGGTGATGGCAATTCTCGATTTGTCAACTTTATCAAGGGTGTAAAGGTAATCAATGGCCCGATGGGCGCCCCAGGCCCGGGTCATCAGTGTCGACCAGTCATATTCAGGATATAGTCCCAGATAGGCCCGCGTGTCATCTTTCTCATCGGCCCCGGCGTAGATCAGGCCAATGTACCCCCTCCTGACGGCGATCTGGGCCCATCCGCGGTGATTCCACTGGCTCATGAAAACCGGAAACGGTCCTTTGCCCGGCGGTGTAAAAAGCTCGATGGTAAGCTTTGCCCGCGGATCTTCGCCGAAGCGCAATTCAATCAATTGAATCTTCACCCCGTCTTCGGCGCGCTCTTCCAGGATCCTGCCCGCGACTTTCGGTGGCGCCGGCGGAAAAGTTCCGCAAAACAAATGCTTTACCTGCTCCTTGAAATATTCCCTCTGCCCCTTCCATTGCGACATGTCTTTCACAGGAATGTTCTGCCGCCCTTCGTCGATTAAAAGCGGATCCGGCAAAAACGGGATAGAAGGAAGGGCGTCAAAGTCCGATGGCAGCTCCCCCGTGCGGCTCAGCCAGTCCATCCAGGTGCTGTCATGATAGGATACGAAAGAGTCAAACGAAGCGGGATGATCCTGCAGGGCGATGATTTCTTTCAGATAGCGCTTTCTTTTTTCCTGGTTCTGCTGCGCAATTGAGGGCGCCAAAGCAGTGAATACAAACAACGCAACAGCAATATATTTTACGCGAGCAAACATCGGAATCATCTTTTACACTTTTGGCGCCCAGTACGTGCAGTAGCTCGAGGGAAAGACGGGCCCCTTGAACAACATACATCCGCCACAGGTCTGACCGTTTTTTGGAGGAAGATAAAGATTGCAATTCTGGCACTGATTGTCGGGTATCGGCGACTCTTTTACATAACCCAGCTTCTGCCGGGTCTCCAGGTCTCCCTTGCTGACGTTCGATAAGTCGTCGCAGGCGGTTACAACGGCGTCGCTACCTGTGGATTTCGCTTCTGAGCTTTTCCCGGGACCGCACGAATCCAGGATCCATCCTCCGGTCAACAATGCAAGAACGTTGATCATAAAATTCCTACGCGGGTTACCGCATACTTCTCTCATCCTAAACGGAATTTATATGTGACTGAA
>DASVOT010000385.1:0-5801 GCA_036383235.1 Chryseosolibacter sp. | reverse complement strand
TTTTCCGAAAGTCCGGACTTCTTCCCTTAGTTTGTCAACGATGCTGTTGAATCCACTGGTTTCGGTCCTTTCAAAGAGCATGGCGGCGTGCATGAAAATGACAATGGCAGCGTCGTCGCGCCCGCCCGCTGTCTGAAAGATCTGCGTCAGCCAGTCGAGGTCCGCTTTCTCGCGCTTAAAAAATTCGGCGTTGTCAACGCGGTTCGCATTGTAATTGTTGTTGGTGCCCACCACATGGAGCGTGGCAAATGTAATCCGCTGATGGTGCCACATCCTGTTCTCAACGAATTCTTCAAAACCCGCCGTCATATGCTGCGAGTTCAGGCGTATCGGATGTTGCCCAAGGCTTTGTCCGTTGGCGAAGAAACGTTTCCGGATGGCAGCCAGCCTTTCCTCCGGATCAAAGCCTCCGCCTCCGGGCCTGCCGCAGTCGGTCCATTCGTTGTCGCCTGGCGTGTAGATCAGCGGTTGCTTAAACCGGTTCAGGAGCCGGAACATCATGTCGAAATACGCGTCCGAGCACTCGCTGGATCCGCTTTTGATATCGCCGACATGCACGGTGAACAAGGGCTTTTCCGCATTGATGGCATCGGTCAGTTCTTTGAACTTCGCCGTATCCTCAGGGTTGTGATAGGGCATGTCGCCGATTGCGAAGAAAGAGAAGGTCTTCTGGGCCAGCACCGGGTGTATGCCCGGCAGGAGGAGCGTGAACAGCAACAGGGTCGCCGGCAACCCGGTCAATTTGATGAGGTGTCTCATAGGCGAAGGGTTAGCTTGTCACCGGGTTTGCACGTTCTCAATTCTTGATCCCGTCACTGGCCAGCGCTGCTTCGATCTTGCCCACTATTTCGTCGAATTTTTCATGGGCGTTGTTGCATAGCACGATCAACGTCTTGTGAGAATCGACATAGCGGATGATGATCGTTTTGTATCCGGGATTATCTCCCGTATGGAAAACCTTTTTGCCGAGCAGAGGGTGTTGACCAAGCATCCAGCCGAACCCATAACGCGAGAGGCTCGCGTCGTTCAGTCTTGCCGGCGTAAAGGCCTCCTGAAGGGTGCTCGTTTTTATCAAATTCTCCGTGTAGAGCGCCTGATCCCACTTCAAGAGATCCGCTGCATTGGAGCTTATCCGGCCGGGGCCTTTTCGGTTACCAAGCCAGATGTTATAGTCGAACTCCGGGAAAGAATCGGCCGGAACGTAAGCCTGTTTTTTCGGGACAAAGATGTGTCCCCATGCCATGTTTTCCAGTTTCAGCTTGTCCTCCCTCGAGCGAAAGCCAGTCTGTGACATGCCGAGTGGCTGGAAAATGCGATCCCGGCATAATTCAATAAAATCTTTTCCCGAAGCCTCCTCGGCAATGGAGGCCAGCAGCAGGTAGCCCGTATTGCTGTACTCAAATTTCTCGCCCGGCTCAAAATGTTTGTCCGGATGATATTGTATCAGGTATTGAATACACTCTTCGTTGCCCGCCACTTTCGATTTATCCCAATGCTGATCCATCACTTCCTGGTAATCGGGAAGGCCCGAAGTGTGGTTGAGCAGGTTGCGGATAGTGATGCTGGGGTAGGGCAGGCCGGGGACATATTTGTCGATGGGGTCATCATAAGCCAGCTTGCCCTCTTCTTTCAGCATCATGATGATCATCGCGGTAAACTGTTTGGAGACTGAAGCGAGCTCGAAGATGTCGGAAACTGCGAGCGGATCCTTGGTATGGAAGTTCCGGTAACCCACGGCTGTTTGATAGAGCAGCTGGCCGTTGTCGGCTACCAGCATCACGGCGCTGAAATCAGGAACCGTTTGGAATAATGAATCGAGGTGTCGCGAGATAGCCTGTTCACCGGATGGCTCGTTTGGCTGGCAGCCCGCCGTCAGAATTGCAATTGCGATGACGAAGATGAATTTGGTTCGCATGGCCGGGTCGTTGCGGTATTGCAAATTACTAAAAATCGGGGAATCGGTGCGACACACCGGCACAGATGGTCAGAAGGCAGCTGTCAGCCAGAGGCATTGACCTTAGGCTTGTCTGAGACCGTGAGCCGATCGTTTTGGGTGTCACGCAAAGCCGGAGTGACGGAAACCTGGCGGAGGCTGAATTCTTCTCTCCCGCAGGT
This sequence comes from Chryseosolibacter sp., assembly GCA_036383235.1. Lineage (GTDB taxonomy): Bacteria > Bacteroidota > Bacteroidia > Cytophagales > Cyclobacteriaceae > Chryseosolibacter. The sequence continues at coordinate 3,686 of DASVOT010000385.1, read as the reverse complement.
GGCGGTATTTTCTTATCCGGGTGGATGAAATGACGCGGGAAACACACCCTCGCGAATGTGTTTTTCCGTAAACAGGATAACCTTAATTCCCGCATATGAAAACATCACTACCGATCATCTTTTTTGTTCTTTCATCATTGCCTCTTTGCAGCCAGATCATGCCCTTGCGGGCCGCGCCCGACGGAGGCAATAAGAAAGCTTCCGTCTCCGAGCAGATTGGAATTGTCAACATCTCCATTACCTATAGCCGGCCGGGCGTCAAGGGCCGTGAAGGCAGGATCTATAATACGCCTGTGGCGCATTATGGATTCGTAGACCTGGGACACGGAACGAGCCACGCCGCTCCCTGGAGGGCCGGCGCAAACGAGAACACCGTGATCACGTTTTCCGATCCTGTGAAAGTGGAGGGCCATGACCTGGCCGCCGGGTCGTACGGCTTTTTTATCGCCCTGGATGAAAAAGAAAGCATGCTGATTTTTTCAAAAATATCCAATTCGTGGGGAAGCTTCTACTACGACTCGACTCAGGATGCGCTTCGCGTGAAGGTGAGGAACGCGGCTTTGGATGAGAGTGTCGAGTGGCTCAAATACGAATTTATCGATCAGACCGAGAACAGCGCGACGATAGCCATGTCGTGGGAGAAACGAATGATCGTCTTCAAAGTGGAAGCCGATGTGCACGCGTTGCAAATCGCCGCTTTTGAAAGGGACTTTAGAACGACGCGCCCGTATTACGATTACATTCAGGCGGCGCAGTATTGCATCCAAAACAATGTTGCCCTCGACAAGGCGCTAGCCTGGATGGATCGCGCCATCTATTTCCGGGTGATGGGTGAAAAAAACTTCCGCACACTCAGCACGAAAGCTGCGGTACTCATGAAAATGAACCGGGAAGACGAGGCGATGAAGGTCATGGAGGAAGCCATTCCTCTCGGTACCATGACAGATCTGCACTACTACGCGAGATCCCTTGTCAACATGAAAAAAGCCCAGGAAGGTTTCAAGGTTTTCAAGCTGAATTATGACAAGCATCCCGGCGAATTTACGACGAACGTGGGCATGGGCAGGGGATATTCAGCCCTCGGCGATTACAAGAAAGCGTTGACGTTCATGAAGGCGGCCCTTCCCCAAGCTCCGGATGACGGGAATCGCAACAGCGTCGAAGCGATGATCAAAAGGCTGGAGTCGAAGGAGGATGTGAATTAGCGGTTGGCGGTTGGCTTTTGGCATTTGGCAAATGCCGTTATCTGAAAGTTCATCCTTCACGATGTTATGAAAGACTGGATCTGAAAGCGCCTTGCGGTGCATGTGACCGCAGGAACGATCAGTCGCATTGCCTGTTCAGAGGGCAGCCTTTGCCAACAGCCAATAGCCAAAAGCCAACAACCAACGGCTCCTCATTTCTTCTTCCGCCGCGAATTTACCACACCGCTATACGCAACGTTCAGGGCATCCAGCATCAGCTCGTGGGGAACCTTTTTCAGCTCGAAAGACGTCCAGCCCTGGAGCCCCCATTTGTTGGGAATGGGAAAAACTGCTTTCTTTCCAAACGTGCAGAATGCCGACTGGTCGACCGGGGTAAGTTTAAGATTGGCGATGGCTGTTTTTTCGTGCAGCGTCGCAAAGATCCTCTTGCCTGCCACTTTAAAAGCAATGCGATCAAAGTGAGGATGTTGTTCCGTTTCCGGAAACGACCGGGCGAGCGATTTGAAATCAGCAGACGTCATGGTTTATACGCGAGGTAAATTTGAACAGGTCTGAAAGTAAGTGGCGGAAAACTGCGTGTGCGCTAGTCGCATATCCTTGATTTCACTTTTTCCTCCACCTTCATGCCCAGGCTTTCGGCCAACTTCAGGTCGGCACAAGCGTCGGCTTTGTTTTTCAGCTTCATCTTGGCCATGGCCCGGTTATAGATCGCGGGTGCATAATCCGATCGATAGACCAGGGCGACATTAAAATCTTCGATGGCATCGCTGTAGCGCTCCATTTTGAACAAGACGTTGCCGCGATTGATCCAGGCTTTGAAAAAATTTTCCTTCAGGTCAATGGCTTTCGTATAATCAGAAAAAGCGCCTTCGTGATCCTTCAGTTTTTCGCGCGCAAGGCCGCGGCCCAGCCAGATCTCCGGATCGCTGGGGTCGATCTCCAGTGCCTTTGTGTAATCGTCCACCGCGCCAGCGTAGTATCCTCCCTCAAAGCGCTGCATCGCCCGCTCGAGGTAGGGATACAGCATGGTTGAATCCTCGTGTATCGTTTCTGTCAACCGGTCTTCATACGTCGCGGACTTTCCCTGCTTTGCTTTCAGTGCCGCAAGGTTGTGTTTGGCAAGCGTGTGCGCTGGATTCAATTGCAGTGCCTGCGTGTAGTCCGCTGCCGCAAGCGAATCCCCGAGCGCCTCCCGGGACAAACCGCGGTTCACAAAATAATCCGCCTCCGTCGGGTTCAGCATCAGAGCCGAATCGTAGCAACCGATCGCGGCTGCGTAATTTTTCAGCTTTGCTTCCGTGAGGCCTAAATAATTATAGACGTAAGATTTGTGACCGCTCTCGGGCGTCATGAGAGGACTCCTTTCGCCCACGCTCATATTTTGCCTGTAGAACACCGTGTTCGTCTCCGTCGGATTCATCCCCAGCAGTTTGCGAAAATCTTCTTTCGCCTGGTCGTAAAATCCGATCTTGTAGCGAAGGATGGCGCGGCTCATCAACACCGGTAAATGGTCGGGGAACTTTTCCAGGTAGATGCTGTAATCGGTCAGCGCACCTGCGTTGTCCTTCAGGATCTCTTTGACGGATCCCCGCAGGGAATACGCCTCATAGAACCCGGGATAGAATTTAAGGCATTCATCGAGCAATTGCAGCGCGCGACCATATTTGTCTTCATTATAAGCGGTCTCCGCTTCCTCGTAGAAGACGTAGTCTTTCTTCGGCTTGTCCTGGGCAAACAGAACAAACGGAACCGAAAACATCAGCGCTACCAGAATGTGTGAAGCCGTCATCTGAATACCTTCATCCACCGTTTAAAATTAGATAATATTTGACAAGTTAAGTAAACCCTTCGTTGCCAATGCCGCTTCTCGCGACGAGTAAAAGAGCAGCGCACTTTCCGCCGATCATGTAAGCCTTCACACATCAATGAATCCTAAACGAGGGCAGGCGCAGAATTGATTTTCAAAATGCGATGCCTTTTGCCACAGTGGAGGTTACGAAACAATCTTCCTCACCTGCGGGTTTTGTCGGCAGACCAGGAAGGCACACATATTTTATGCCGTTAATCCGCCGCGGCAGCGCCGGAAGGAAGCGGCTGTAGAGTTGGCTGCTTTTTTGGAAACTTGTAGATTTTCAGTAACTTAGCAATGATTGGTTAAATTTTTTAATCTAAAAATCAAACTTTTATGCGCGCCATTTGGAAAGGACACATCCAATTTTCGCTTGTAACCATTCCTGTGAGGATCTACAACGCAATAGATTCGAGCGAAACCATCAGCTTTAACCTTCTCTCGAAGGACGGGCATAATCCCGTTGGATATGAGAAGAAAGATAAGGTGACGGGCAAAACCCTTAAAAATGAAGACATCGTAAAAGGTTACCAGTATGAGCCTGGCCAGTATGTTATCATCGATGACGAAGATTTCAGTAAAGTCAAGCTGAAAAGCGAGAAAGTTATTGAAATACAAGGTTTTGTGAACGC
>DASVOT010000384.1:0-6122 GCA_036383235.1 Chryseosolibacter sp. | reverse complement strand
ACCCGAGTGAATCCATTCAATTGCAGGGATTCACCGGACCGTTCATCCAGTACACGCACGCGCGCATCAGGGCCATCCTTCGGAAAGCGAAGAGCATGGGCCTGCACCCGGACGCTTCAGTTGTCAGCAAGGTGACCGCTTTGGAGGCCGCCGAGAGGGAAGTCATCCAGATCCTCGGGGCTTTTGAGAACAAGGTGAAAGAGGCCGTGCGCGAGTATTCCCCCGCGGTCATCGCCAATTATGTTTACGAGCTCGCGAAGGCTTACAACCAGTTCTATCAGAGCATTCCGATCTTCAATGAAACAGACCAGCCGAAGCTGCAGATGAGAATCGCACTCTCTGAAACCGTCGCTTACACGGTAAAAAAAGCAATGGGATTATTAGGAATCGACGTCCCCGAAAAAATGTAAACCATCTGTTGGTTGTTGCCGTATTAAACCTGAAATTCGATGCGCTGGAACTGATGCGATGCATCGCTTGCCTGCGGAGAAAAAAAAAGAAAAATTATGAAAACGCTCATTTTTCTGATAGCAGTTATGGGGACGACGACGGTTCAATCGATCTATGAGTTCAGGATGAATTCACTCGAGGGAAAACAGATCGATTTTGCGCAATACAAAGGAAAGACGCTGCTCATTGTGAATGTGGCGTCGAAATGCGGTTTCACCCCGCAGTATGCCGATCTTGAAAAGCTGCACGAGCAGTATGGAAACAAAGTTGTTGTCCTCGGATTTCCGGCCAATAATTTCGGTGGGCAGGAGCCCGGGACCAGCCTTGAGATCTCCGAATTCTGCCAGAAAAACTATGGAGTCACATTCCAGATGTTTGAAAAGATCTCGGTAAAAGGAGAAGATCAGCATCCGCTCTATCAGTGGCTGAAAGAAAAGACCGGCCAGGAGCCCACGTGGAATTTTTGTAAGTACCTGGTAAAGCCTGATGGCACCGTGAAATTTTTTCCGTCCAAAGTAAACCCCCTCGACAAGGAAATCCTCGATGCGTTATAGCCGCATCGCCGTCGCAGGCGTTATTTTTATGGGCGTCTTTTCGCTGCTGTGGAAAAATCTGTTCTCATCTCCGGGTGAGGAGGCCATCGGTTCACTCTACGAACTTACGATGAACAGCATTGATGGCAAGCCGATACGTTTTGAGCGGTACAAGGGAAAGAATCTTTTGATCGTCAATACGGCATCCCGGTGTGGCTATACGCCGCAATACGAGGAGTTGCAGAAGCTGCAGGAGAGGTACGGTGATCGGATCACCATCCTCGGGTTTCCGGCGAACAACTTCCTGTGGCAGGAACCGGGCACCAATGAAGAGATCGCTCAATTCTGCAAAACCAATTACGGCGTCACTTTTCAGATGTTCGCGAAGATCTCTGTTCGGGGCAAAGACCAGCATCCCCTTTACCGGTGGCTGGCTGCCAGATCAGGGGAAAAGCCGACGTGGAATTTTTGCAAATATTTCGTCGATAAGAACGGCGAGGTCACTGGGTTCTATGGACCAAAAGTGAGCCCGCTGGACGACGCCATCATCAAGCAGATCGCACCTTGAGTACCGGGCAACATTGGCTTCGCGCATTCCGGCTGAGAACACTGCCCCTGGCGCTATCCTCCATTGCCATGGGGGGTTTTTTGGCTGCGGATGCGGGCGCTTTCCGCTGGGATATATTTCTGCTCTGTATACTGACCACTGTTTTTTTGCAGATCCTGTCGAATCTGGCGAATGACTATGGCGATTCTATCCACGGTGCGGACAACGCTGGCAGGAAAGGGCCCACAAGGGCCGTGCAATCGGGGGCCATCAGCCCCGCGCACATGCGGATGGCCATCGCCCTGTTCGCTGCCCTGAGTTTTCTCACGGGAATCGCTTTACTGGCTGTTTCGCTCGGCCTCCGGTGGCGCGCGTGGGCCTTCTTCCTGATCCTTGGGATGTTGAGCATCGCGGCTGCCGTCACCTACACCATCGGCAGGAAACCTTACGGCTACGCGGGCCTTGGTGATATTTCAGTGCTGGCCTTTTTCGGACCCGTCGGTGTGATGGGATCGTATTACCTTTTCACACAAACCATTTCCTGGTATGAGATGATGCCGGCGATCAGCCTCGGACTTTTTTCCGTCGCCGTTCTGAACATCAATAACATCCGGGATATTGAGTCAGACAAGCTTGCCGGCAAGCACTCGGTTCCCGTCCGGCTCGGGCGACGCAAGGCAGTCGCTTATCACTGGATGCTGCTGACCGTGGCGATTGCTTCGTCCGTCGCCTATACCATTCTGAAATTGAATACGCCCTGGCAGTTTCTCTTTATCCTGGCGCTTCCGCTGTTTCTCCGGAACGCATTGGCTGTAAAAAGCAAGCCTTCCGAACAACTGGATCCTTACCTCAGGCAGATGGCCATCTCCACCCTCGTGTATGTGCTTTTATTCGGGGCGGGTCTCGCCATCGGATGAGGCGCCGGCGGCAGCCGAATCCGGCACAGATTTTTAACCTTCCTTTCGAACTTTTGCCTGACAAGATGAGTCTAACGGTTTAACCAACAATTATTTGTATTTTTTTCCGTTGTAAAAATATGCGCAAGCTTTCCCTTTTCACACTGCTGGTGATCGCAGGGTTCAGCTGGTCCTGTCAGCCAGAGCCCGATTCCGCACAGCTCATCGATCAGATGGTCGTCTCCACCAACTACGATCCGCAAACTGATTTCAGCCAGTTCAATACCTACGCGATTCCCACCGACACAATCGGTTTTATGTCCAACAATTCCAGCGACACCATCATCGTCGCCAGCAAGAGCGAGTTTCCCAGACCGGTGCTGGCCGCCATCAAAAGCAACCTGAATGCCAGGGGATATACGCAGGTAAGCCGCGATCAGAATCCCGATATCGGCGTCAATGTGATGGTGGTGAACGATTATAACGTGTTCCAGGAGCTGGTGTATCCCGGATATTACGGCGGGTACCCCGGAAGCTATTACTACTCCGGCTACTACGGGTATGGTTCTTATTACTCGTATCCCTACATCAACACCTATGCCTACAATACCGGTGTGCTGATCGTCGAGTTTATCGACCTGAAGAAGAAGACTCCGGATAACCAGGTGAAAGTGGTGTGGGACGCCTACATGGGTGATGTCTACAGCACCATCGACCGGATCAAGCAATCAACGGAAGCCATCGATCAGGCATTCACGCAATCACCGTATCTCGGGAAATAGTCATGCGAACCATCCTATTTTTAACCTGCTTTCTTTCATCGGGCCTGTTGTTCGGGCAGCAGAAATACATTTACCTCGCGCTGGACATGAATAAGCCGTTGTCGAACACAGAATGGATCAGCGGCGTGAGCATAGCGGGTGGTAAACTCGGATATCGCGGGTTTATCCGCCCTAATTTTTCCGCCGGCGTTGATATCGGCTGGTCAAGCTTCGATCAGTATGAGCCCACCGTTACGAAGCAGAATCCCACCGGCGCCATCACCAGCGACTATTTTCATTACATCTATAATTATTCAGGGGTCGTGAGCGGGCAGTATTACTTTAAAACCGAGGACGAAGACCGTTTTTTCCCCTACGCCGGCCTCGGTTTAGGCGCCAACACCAATGAATACGTGCTGTATTACAACATTTACCAGGACAGCCAGCGCTCATGGGGATTTTTGGCCAGGCCGGAGGCGGGCGTTTTATTTCGCTTCAACGAAAGAGGGTCGCTTGGCGTCATGGCAGCCATCCATTTTGATTATTCTACAAACCGGAGCGACAAATTCAATTATAACAACTTTTCGTCTCTCGGGCTCCAGGTTGGCCTGATGTCGATGAGTTTTTAGGGACCGTCGCCATTCACAATTTCCTTATCGCGGTGTTTCCTGCTTAATTCAGGGCTTCTGTTATCTTTGCAGCATGCCGCAACAGATTCTTATCCTGGATTTTGGTTCTCAATACACCCAGCTGATTGCCCGAAGAGTAAGGGAGCTCAATGTCTACTGTGAAATTCATCCTTTCAGTAAAATCCCTCCGCTGACCCCGGATATCAAGGGGGTTATCTTATCAGGCAGCCCCTGCTCCGTGCGCGACGAAGGGTCTCCCAAGATCGATTTCAGCATTTTCGATAAGCTCCCGCTGCTCGGCGTCTGCTATGGGGCACAGCTGATGGCCCATTTGATGGGAGGTGAAGTCTTGCCTTCCCATACGAGGGAATACGGGCGTGCGCGGCTCAAAACGGTGGATCACCACAATAATCTTTTGAAGGAAATTTCCCTGGATACGCAGGTTTGGATGTCGCATGCTGACACGATCGCCTCCGTTCCGGCCGACTTTGAGGTCATTGCCACGACGAGCACCGTGCCCATAGCCGCTTTCCGGATCAGGGGAAAAGAAAAATACGGAATCCAGTTCCATCCGGAGGTGACGCACACCACAGAGGGGAAAAACCTCTTGCGAAACTTTGTCGTTCACATCTGCGGCTGCGCACAGGACTGGACGCCGGACCAGTTCGTAGAGTCATCGATCTCGGCGCTGCGACAAAAGCTCGGGGCGGATAATGTGGTGATGGCGCTCTCCGGAGGCGTGGATTCCACCGTTGCCGCTACCCTCATCCACCGGGCGATAGGAGCAAATCTCCATTGCATATTTGTCGACAACGGCTTATTGAGGAAAGACGAATTCGGCCAGGTGCTGGACTCCTATCGACACATGGGGTTGAACGTGAAAGGAGTCGATGCGAAGGATCTTTTTTACAAAGCGTTGTCCGGGTTGTCGGACCCTGAAGCAAAAAGGAAGGCGATCGGCAAGACGTTCATCGACGTTTTCGACGTTGAGGCACACAAGATCAAGGGTGTGGCTTGGCTGGGACAGGGCACCATTTATCCGGACGTAATTGAATCCGTGTCAGTGAAAGGCCCTTCGGCTACCATCAAATCGCACCACAATGTGGGTGGCCTCCCCGAGAAAATGCATTTGAAAGTAGTCGAGCCCCTCAATACCCTGTTTAAGGATGAAGTGCGCGTGGTCGGGAAGACGTTGGAGATCGACCCCTCCATTCTCGGCCGGCACCCTTTTCCCGGCCCCGGCCTTGGCATCCGTATCCTCGGCGATATCAACGCGGAAAAAGTCCGCATGCTGCAGGAGGTCGATCATATTTTTATCAGCGGATTGAAAAAACACGGGTTGTACGACCAGGTCTGGCAGGCAGGAGCAATACTCACCCCGTTGCAGGCGGTAGGCGTCATGGGCGATGAACGCACGTATGAGCGTGTCGTAAGCCTTCGGGCCGTGACCAGCACCGACGGAATGACCGCGGACTGGGCTCACCTTCCCTATGATTTCCTCGCGGAAGTCTCAAGCGATATAATCAACAAGGTAAAAGGCGTCAACCGGGTCGTTTACGACATCAGCTCGAAACCTCCCGCAACAATTGAATGGGAATAAAATTTGCTAGTTCAAGGCGACCAGTCGCTTAACCGGATCTACGAAATGAAAAAAATTATCCTGATCGTTATAGCGCTTGCATCGAACCTGGCCCTTTTTGCACAGATCGATTACGCGAAGCAGTACCGGAATGCCAAGGATCTTTTCCGCGAGGGAAAGTATAACCTTGCCATGGAAACCTTCAAGCCCCTGATCGCCTACGATCAAAAGAATCAATATTCGCCATACGCTTCCTTCTATTACGCGCTGTCGGCTTACAAACAGGGATATGACGCGGTGGCCAAGGACATGTTGCTCCAGTTAAAGAACGTTCATGCAAAATGGGAGAAAATGGATGAGGTGAACCTCTGGCTGGCCATGATCTATTTCAGGAACAAGGACTATTTCCAGGGAGTCAAGACGCTGAATGCCATTCAGGACAAAAAGCAAAGCGACTACATCAAGCGCCTCAAGGAGCAATACCTCTCGCAGATCACCGACGCGGAAACGCTCAGGATGATGCTGGAGGAGTATCCCAACGATGATGTGGTGGCTAAAATTCTTGCCCGCACAATCGCGAAAGACCTTTCCGATGAAGAAAACAAGAAGACGCTTGAATCGCTGATCGAACGCTTCAAGCTCGAACGCTCCGATTTTATTCCTGAAGCACCCGGCACTTTTTACAAAGAGCGCTATTCCGTTTCTGTTCTGCTGCCGTTTATGCTCG
>DASVOT010000383.1:0-3830 GCA_036383235.1 Chryseosolibacter sp. | reverse complement strand
GGCAGGCGGACGTTGAAAGCAGCTCGCCCCTGAGGAAGGGCAAGATCCAGCTGCTGTCTGAAGGCGCTGAAATTTTCTACAGGAATATCTCATTGGAAAATATCAAAAGGATACCGCGACAGCTCCTGGTTTCAAATAATTAACGACTTTAGTCCGGCTGCGGTCATCCTGAAAGAAAAAAATCAACTGGAATTATGAATCGTCGACACTTTATCGCATCCACGGCACTTGCAGCGGGCACTTTCAGCTTGCTGGGAGAAAACGCGCTTGCTGCCGCAAAAAAAAATCCACTCCCGGAATGGCGGGGTTTTAACCTGCTGGATTTTTTCTCGCCTGACCCCTCGCGCGGGAGGGGCGAAACCACCGAGGATCACTTTCGGTGGATGCGGGACTGGGGCTTCAATTTTATTCGCATACCCATGGCCTATCCCTACTACCTGGAAATCGACAGAAGCAAGAATATTGGCCCGGAAGACGTCTACAAGATCAGCAATGAACGGGTGGACCAGATCGACGCTCTCGTTTCCATGGCGCACAAATACGGCATGCACGTCAGCCTTAACCTGCACCGTGCCCCTGGCTATTGCGTAAACGCCGGGTTCAACGAACCCTATAATCTATGGCAGGACCCCGAGGCGCTCAACGCTTTTTGCTTTCACTGGAACATGTGGGCAAAACGTTATAAGAACGTATCGCCGCGGAAGATCAGCTTTGACCTGTTGAATGAGCCCAGCCTGCGGGAAGACATGAACGACCAGCATTCAAAGAGAAGCGCAGTGCCGGGAGAATTATACCGCAAGCTCGCCCTGGCCGCCTCCAACGCCATCCGCAAGGAGAATCCGAAACACCTGATCATTGCCGATGGAAACAATGTGGGCAACGACGTCATCCCTGAGATCAAAGACCTGGACATCGCCCAAAGTTGCCGGGGATACAATCCAGGCATCATCTCGCACTACAAAGCGCCATGGGCGAACAAGGATCCCGATTCGCTGCCGGAGCCGAAATGGCCGGGCCAGGTGGGCGACCGTTATCTGAGCCGCGCGCTGCTGGAGGAATACTACAAGCCGTGGATCGAGCTTTCAAAGTCGGGTGTAGGCGTACACTGCGGCGAATGCGGCTGCTGGAACAAGACACCGCACGAAGTGTTTCTCGCCTGGTTCACCGACGTGGTGGATATTCTCAGTCAGAATAAAATCGGATTCGCCCTCTGGGAATTTATCGGCAGCTTTGGAATACTGGACTCAGGCCGCACCGATGTGGCGTATGAAGACTGGCATGGCCACAAGCTGGACCGGAAATATCTCGAGCTCATCAGGAAGCACTGAGGCGCTATTCTTCTTTGCGCGTGATCACCTCGTTATACGTGACGGCGTTGCCTTGATCATTCAGCCCGAAGATCCGGATACCTTCTTCATACCTTAACGGAACGAAGTACAATCCGGCATTGGCGTCATGATAAATGGTCGTGTCCTGCCAGCCTTTGTACTGGTCTTCCTTCCGGAGTGCATTCAGAACCCCCGGCGGCAGCTGGCTGATATCCACGGGCACCATTCTGTTGTCGGGCGGCAGGTCTTTCGGAAAGTTCGTGGTTGTGTCATTTTCCGGTACCGGCAATCCGTTTATGTACCGGGTTGAATCCGCCTGCGAATAAGCCGAGAGTGCGAAGGCGCAGAGAAGTGCCGCTGTGAAATACCTGATGATCTTCATTCTGGCCTGCACCGATAAAAAACACGTGCCCGCGGCACGCTATTCAAAAAGCTCCTTCGACGACGATCATTTCGGTGATGGATGCGGATTGCCGGAGGGCTTTGGCGGGTGCATATCCTTCGGACGACCACCACGCTTTCGCCTTTTCGAGCGACGGGAATTCGAGGATCACTACTCTTCCCGGCTTCCAGGTTCCTTCGAGCGTCTCCGTCCTGCCGCCTCGGGCGATAAACCTGCCTTCATAGGGAACGAGGGAGCCGGGCGTCAGTTTCTTGTAATCTTCATAACGGGCGGGGTCGGTGATTTTCACATCGACGATAATATAAGCTTTCATATCTGATGAGGAATAAGCGCAAAGATATCAGAACCCATAGGGATAGCGGTTTCAGATGAACATCTGGCGGAAGAGAACATAGAACAGACCCATCACTGCCAGTACGAAGGCGACCCATTTGAGCCCTCTGGCTGACGACGGAAACTCGTAGCCGCACACAGGGCACTCACGGCTTCGCGCGTCTGTTTCCATGGCACACGAGGGGCATTCTTTCTTTTTCATCTTTTCAAGATCGGGGATTTCACGGAGTATACAAAACGGGTCTGTGCACAAGTTGGTGGAGAACTTGTGCACTACTTTTCCCGCGTTTATTTGTGCCGGAGGAATGCTGACTGTATCTTCATATCACTAAGACGTTTTCACGGACTGATCAGATCACCGGCAAACAAAACTTTATTTCCTACGGGAGTAAAACCAAAAATGCCGGGGGGAATGATTGTGTCACGGCGAAGGGTCCTTCGGGAAACCTGACGTGAATGTCGGAGTTGCCTGCGGTGTCGAAAGACCTGCGCAATTTTATTCCGTGAAAGCCAATAGAGCTGGCGTCAGCTACGGCTGGTGCTCAGTTGAGACGGAAAACGGTCAAGAAATTGTTCTGTTTTCCGTTTTTTTTTGCGGATGCTACCCTTCTTTTTTTGTGGGCGGCATAGAAAGATCGCGACGTATCGCTAGGTTGTCGCTATGAAAACAGCTGTATCCTTTTTCACGATCTTGTTTCCCCTGATAACTTTAGGGCAGCAAACTTCTTACACCGTGCCCGAGTTCAAAGCGCCGTTAAACCTGGAGACCTGGCAAAATCGCAGGGTGGAGATCCGCGCGACGCTGGTGAAGCTCATGGGAGACGTCCCGGCACGTCCGGCGGTCCCGACTGTAACGATTGTTTCGCGAGAGGAAAGGGAACACTACACGGTCGAGAAATTTGAATTCGACAATGGGGCTGGCACCACCGTGCCCGGCTATTTTCTCATTCCGAAAAACGGTGGCGCGAAACATCCCGCGATCTTCTATTGCCATTGGCATGGCGGGAACTACGATCTGGGCAAACAGGAAATCTTCACTACGCATCATACACCGGAAGTCCCGGCCGAGACGCTCGCCGGCGCGGGGTATGCGGTCATGGCCGTAGACGCTTACTGCTTTGGCGAGCGCAGCGGAAAAGGCCCGGGCGGGCCGAAAGAAACTGGTAGCGCCGAAGAGATGTCGACCTCAAAAAGGGAACTGTGGTATGGACGGTCGCTGTGGGCAATGATGGTACGCGACGACCTGATGGCCCTCGATTATCTTTTCAGCAGGCCGGAGGTAGACACGAAGCGTGTGGCGGTCACGGGCATCAGCATGGGCGCGACACGTTCGTGGTGGCTCATGGCGCTGGACGAAAGGATCAAAACCGGCGTAGCTGTCGGATGCCTCACGCGGTACCAAGACCTGATCGCTGCGGAGAATTTAAAAGCCCACGGCATCTACTACTTCGTGCCCGGCATCCTGACTCATTTCGACAGCGAAGCGGTCATCAGCCTCATCGCCCCGCGCCCCATCCTGTTCATGACCGGCGACGAAGACATCGGCTCGCCTGTCGCCGGCATCCGCAAGATAGACGACAACGTTCGGCCCGTTTACAAGCTGTACGGAAGGCAGAATGCGTTTGAGAACATCATTTATCCAAAGACAGGGCACGTCTATACGCCGGACATGTGGAAGAGGATGCAGGAATGGATGAAGACTAATCTGTAAATCCCGGTACCAGCGAGTGAGTTGCGGTCCGGCCGGTCACGATAACGGCTTCTGT
>DASVOT010000382.1:0-2403 GCA_036383235.1 Chryseosolibacter sp. | reverse complement strand
TTGGAAAAAATGAAGTAAAACGGAAATAGATTTTTCACGGACAACAATGACCGGCAGTTGACAGTTGACAATACTGGAATCTGACCATTGGCTGCTGCTGAAAACGACTCAGAACTTAGACAAGCGATATCTCTCATCGCTACTGAAGTTCGGCTCCTCCCGTGATCAAGAGCATCTGGCAAATACCGGAAACCTGATTTCTCCCCCGCAGAACCTTGCAACAAAATGGATCGCTATTTCTATATTTGACGCGGCAATCATCGCGGCCATTATTGAAAGCATATTTTAAATGAAGATCGAGATCGCAGACAATCCGAAAAAACTGGGCGAAACTGCCGGCCGCCGAGCCGGCGACTTAATCAGGAAGGCCATTGCGGAAAAAGGCGAAGCCAACATCATCCTGGCCACAGGCACCAGCCAGTTTGAAACGCTGGAGCAGCTGATCCGCGAAAAAAATATCGCATGGGATAAGGTAACCATGTTTCACCTCGATGAGTACATCGGCTTGTCGGATCAACATCCGGCGAGCTTCCGGAAATATCTAAGGGAAAGATTTCTTGCAAAAGTGCCACCGCTCAAGGCCGCGAACCTCGTCAACGGTGAAGGCGATGCCGAGGCGGAATGTGTCTGGCTTGGAGACCTTATCTCGCAATTCCCCATCGATGTCGCCCTGGTCGGCATCGGGGAAAACGGGCACCTGGCCTTCAATGATCCCCCGGCGGACTTCGACACCGAAGAACCCTTTATCATCGTGGACCTGGATCTCGCCTGCCGCAAGCAACAGTATGGCGAAGGTTGGTTCAAGTCCATAAACGATGTGCCCGCTCAAGCCATCAGCATGTCAGTAAAACAGATCCTCAAGGCGAAGCACATCATCTGTTCCGTTCCCGACGAACGGAAAGCAATGGCGGTTAAAAATACCGTCGAGCAAAAGGTGAGCAATCTTTTTCCGGCGACGATCTTGCAGACGCATGACCAGTGCACACTCTACCTCGACAAGGCATCGGCCAGCCTCCTTTCCAAATAACCGGAACGGACTATCCGGGCATTCCCGCTGCGCTGAAGAAGAATTGAAATTCAAATGGCAGCGGCATCCTCCAAGGGCGATTGCTTTAATCGCCCGCAGAAGACCTTCCTCAGACACGCGCGCCTAATCACGTGTTTTCAGAGTTACCGTTCCCAAAACATGGGTGGCGTGATCCCAAGCGATCGCAGGTAAACGTACCCCTGGCCGCGATGGTGAATCTCGTTGTCCATGAAGTAAAGGATGGACCAGTACACGGGCCCTTCATATTGACCAAACATCTTGATGACCTCCTGGAACCGTTCCGCTGTGATGTGCGGCCACAGGGAGTTTATTTGCTCGGTCGTCCGGTCCCATATAGCGAGAAGATCTTCTCGTGTTTTCGGCATCGGATATAGTTTTTCAACTTCCTGATACGTCGGCCAGGTTCAGACGACAACACCGCGAATACCCGGACCCGCCATCCGGACCATCTCCATGGCCAGCTCTGCGAACGGCCGCATACCTCCCACTGAATAAGTAAACAGTTTGTCTTCAGGGAACGCTTCTATGACCTTTCGCGTCAGGCGGCGGTGCCCCTGCCAGTGTTCCAGAAAAACGTCCGTGCTAACAAAAACGGGTTTCTGGGTCAATACCGTGGATTCCATTGTTCTGCTTTCCATACTGAGATTTGTTTCGTTTTTTTTGTCTAACAAATCAAACCCTGATAGGTGACAGCCCTATGTCAGTAAGTTTTTCCGCGCAAAATAATTTTCTATATTTCTCCGACTCAGATTAAAACAAGTAGAATCTCTACGCAGTGTTGTCGACAACAGGCAACGTTCAGGTGCCGAAATTGTTAGCTGTCAATTACCTTCAACCACCCACGTATTCAGGTCGTGGTGCGGGCCCGCCAGCAAAATTTTCAAGTACCCGCTCTTGCCGGCGGCGTCGAAAACGTAACCTTCCTCCGAAATCGCCACTTCCCCTACCCGCTCGTAGTCATCTTTTCCTCCTTGCCTGAAATTGTTCGTTTCAGATACAAAGACCTCCGCCTTCGCTCCCTCCGCCGCGCCCAGATCGTTCCAGCGCAGCGCGATCGTTCCATCTCTTCTTTCCGCCTTCAGGTCGGAGAAGTCCGCTTCCCCGATAAAGGGCACGCCGTCGATTTCTTTTTTTATGTCGCCGGGAACCGGTATGCCCAGATGGTTACACAGCGATGGCATGATATCCACAATGCCGGGCATCTGCCTGAATCGTTCGTTGAGGTCATCCGCATTGGTGACAATCCAGGTCGAACGCTCGCGGTCGGATTGGCCTCCGTGATTCTTCCCCATCAGCGAATCGCGACCGTGGTCCGTCGTGATAATGACCAGCCAGTCTTCGCTGACTTCTTTTTC
>DASVOT010000381.1:0-14333 GCA_036383235.1 Chryseosolibacter sp. | reverse complement strand
GCCAAAAATTCTTTAAAAGATTTTTTTGTGGAGGTAGAATTAATACCTTTGCGGTCGGATTTTAAAAACCGTGTATTTAGCCGAAATGACTGCCCGTTTCAACAGTTTCCGCTGCTTTTTTTTTGTTTGCCTGGTTGTGTTTGGCGGCGTATTTCCATCGCTGGCGCAGACTGTTGAAGAGCAGGAACACGCGGCCAAACTCAATGTCAGCGAGCTGATCATCGACCACGTTCTGGATGACCATGTATGGCATTTTGCCGAGGGGGTGGTTCTTCACCTGCCGGTGATTGTTTATTCCGGTGAACAGGGCCTGGATATCTTTTCTTCGGCCCACTTCTATGATGAGCATCACAACGCAGTGCCTTATAAAGGGTACCGGCTCGATCACAACAAGATATATCTGGAGAGCACTGGCAAACGCGTGCTGGACCTCTCCATTACAAAGAACGTCGGCATGCTGCTGATCAACGCCGTCTTGATGCTGCTCATCTTTACCAGTGTAGCGCGGGCATACAAGAGAAATGCAGGGAAGGCACCGAAAGGGATTCAATCATTCTTCGAGCCGGTCATCATTTTCGTAAGAGATGAAATTGCAAGGCCAAACATTGGCCGCCATTACGAGAAGTTCTTCCCGTACCTGCTGACGCTTTTCTTTTTCATCTTGTTCGGAAACCTGCTGGGACTCGTGCCGGGATCCGGCAATTTAACAGGCAACATCGCGGTGACCATGGTGCTGGCGGTGATCACTTTTATCATTACCAACGTGAACGGTAACCGGGGCTATTGGTCGCACATATTCTGGACCCCCGGATTGCCCCTGCCCCTGCGGCCGATCATTTTGCTTGTGGAAATGATCGGCGTGTTTACCAAGCCCATCTCCCTGATGATCCGTTTGTTCGTCGCCATCACGGCCGGACACATTGTGCTGTTGAGCCTGCTGGCCCTTACGTTTGTATTCGCCAGCTACTGGGTTGGTCTGGGGTCGACATTCATGGTGCTGTTCATCAGTTTGATTGAAATCCTGGTGGCGGCTATCCAGGCTTATGTGTTCACGCTTTTTTCGGCCCTGTACATCGGACTGTCAACGGCTGAGCACGAGCATCATTGATTTGAATCTTGTTTAACTTAAATATATAAATCTATGTTGTTTGCACTTTTATTAGACATCAGCTACGCAGTGATGGGTGCTGGTATCGGTGCCGGTCTGGCTGCAATTGGCGCTGGAATCGGTATTGGCCGCATCGGTGGCTCAGCGATGGAAGGTATGGCCCGTCAGCCTGAAGCTTCAGGCAAGATACAGGGAGCCATGCTGATCATCGCGGCGCTGATCGAGGTTATCGCCCTCTTCGCCTGCGTGATCTGCCTGCTGATCTCTTTCAGAGAAGCTTAACGAGTGTACTGAAAACTTGTGGCGGCGATGGGCCAACACAAGTTTTTTTTAATGCAACAGGATTTATAATCAGAAGTCGGATTAAAAAACATACGCGTAGAATATGCAACTTCTCACCCCGGGTATAGGGCTTATTTTCTGGCAGATCATTGTATTCGTTCTGCTTTTCCTGGTGCTGGCAAAGCTGGCCTGGAAACCGATCATCAATTCCTTGAAGGACCGCGAACGGTCAATTCAGGAGGCATTGGATACAGCCGAGAAAGCCAGGCACGAGATGTCGCAGTTGAAAGCTGACAATGAGAAGCTTTTGCACGATGCGCGCGAAGAGCGCGACCGCATCCTGCGCGAGGCGCGCGAGGTTTCGAACCGGTTGAAGGAAGAAGCCCAGCATGATGCGAAGAAGATATCAGACAAGATCGTTGAGGATGCCCGGGCGGCGATTAACATCGAGAAGCAGGCGGCGCTGAAGGAAGTAAAGGTGCAGGTTGCCATGTTCTCGCTTGAAATCGCCGAAAAACTATTGAAGAAAAATCTCTCCGACGACAAGGCGCAGAAAGACCTCGTCGGAGCCTATGTCAAAGACTTGAAAATTAATTAGTCCATGGCAGATTCGAGGGCCGCATCCCGCTATGTAAAGTCACTGCTGGGTCTTGCAGTGGAGAAAAATGTTTTGGAGGAAGTGCATCGCGACATGCTGCTGTTTGCCGGCGCGATCAGGAGCAGCAGAGCCCTTGAGTTCCTGTTGCTGAGCCCGGTGATCAAGCACGGCAAGAAGCTGGAGATACTCAGAAAGATCTTTACGGGTAAGGTGCACAGCCTGACGATGTCGTTTTTCGAGATCATCACCCGTAAGAACAGGGAGCCGATCCTTGTGGAGATCGCCCGGGAATTTCACAATGCCTACAATGAATACAAGGGCATTGGCAAGGCGAGCATCACGACAACGGTGCCACTGGATGCCGGGCTCCGCGCGGAGTTTGAAAAACTCGTGAGGAAGTACAGCGAGAAAAAACAGGTTGAGCTGGTCGAGCGCGTTGATCCGGACCTGATCGGAGGTTTCATTCTGAATGTCGGAGACAGACAGGTGGACGCGTCCATCAAAAACAAGATCAAAACACTGAAACTAAAGTTTAGCCAGAATCCGTATATCAAAGAACTATAACATCACATTCAGATGCCAGAGATCAGACCTGAAGAAATATCAGCAATTTTGCGCGAACAATTGTCGCAAGCCCGTACCGACGCCGAGCTGGAAGAAGTGGGCACGGTGTTAACCGTGGGTGATGGCGTGGCCCGTATCTATGGATTGACACAGGCGCAGGCGGGTGAGTTGATCGAATTCGAAACCGGATTGAAGGGCCTTGTCCTCAATCTTGAAGAGGATAATGTCGGAGCGGTTTTGCTGGGTGATTACACCGACATCCGGGAAGGCGCGACCGTAAAACGCACGGGCAAGATTGCCTCGGTGGAAGTAGGTGACGGGATGCTCGGCCGGGTGGTAGACACCCTGGGCCAGCCTGTCGATGGCAAGGGTCCCCTCTCCGGGAAATTGTTCGAAATGCCTCTCGAGCGAAAGGCTCCCGGCGTGATCTTTCGCCAGCCGGTTAACGAGCCGCTGCAGACGGGCATCAAAGCCATTGACTCCATGATACCGATCGGCCGCGGTCAACGCGAGCTGATCATCGGCGACCGGCAAACCGGAAAAACCGCGGTTGCCCTCGACACGATCATCAATCAGAAAGAATTTTACGAAAAAGGTCATCCGGTACTGTGTATTTACGTGGCCATTGGCCAGAAGAATTCCACGGTTGCCGGAGTAGCTGCCGCACTGGAAAAAGCCGGAGCGATGGCCTACACCGTAATCGTGGCCGCCTCGGCGTCAGACCCGGCACCCATGCAGTTCTTTGCTCCGTTTACCGGGGCGGCGATCGGCGAATTCTTCCGTGATACCGGTCGGCCCGCCCTCGTCATTTACGATGACCTTTCAAAGCAGGCGGTGGCTTATCGCGAGGTTTCGCTTTTGCTCAGGAGACCTCCGGGCCGCGAGGCGTATCCCGGTGACGTATTTTACCTCCACTCCCGTCTGCTGGAACGGGCAGCGAAGATCATCAACAACGATGCGATCGCAAGGAATATGAATGACCTGCCTGCGTCCATCAGGCAACTTGTCAAGGGAGGCGGATCGCTGACCGCTCTTCCGATCATCGAGACCCAGGCCGGGGACGTTTCCGCTTATATTCCGACCAACGTGATCTCGATCACCGATGGCCAGATATTTCTCGAAACGAACCTTTTCAACGCCGGTATCCGCCCTGCCATCAACGTGGGTATTTCCGTGTCGCGCGTGGGGGGATCGGCCCAGATCAAGTCCATGAAGAAAGTAGCCGGAACGCTGAAACTCGATCAGGCTCAGTTCCGGGAGCTCGAAGCGTTCGCGAAATTCGGATCTGACCTTGACGCCGCCACCAAGCTCACCATCGAGCGCGGCCGGAGGAACACCGAAATCCTTAAACAGGATCAGTATGCTCCGGTGCCGGTAGAAGAACAGGTGGCGATTATCACCGCTTCCACAAGAGGATTTATGGACAACGTGCCGGTTACAAAGGTGAAGGAGTTCGAAAAGGAATTTATCGAACTGCTGCGCGGCAGCCACCGCGAGGTGCTGGATAACTTCCGAGCCGGAAAATTTGAGGATGCAGATGTGAACACCGTGAAAAAGGTGGCGACCGATTTGGCGTCGTGCTATTGAATCAACCCGGTGAACACGAAAGGGATAATTACGCGCAACCGCAGCCTTGTGAAAAGCATTAAACGAAAATGCCAAGCTTAAAGGAAGTAAAAAACAGGATCACATCGGTGGTCTCTACGCAGCAGATCACGAAGGCCATGAAAATGGTCGCGGCGGCGAAGTTGCGCCGGTCACAGGAGCGGATTCAGCAAATGCGGCCCTTCGCCAGGAAGCTGGATACACTCTTGAAAAACCTTTCCGCGGCACAGAGCGACTCCGACGGCGATCATTGGTACAGCGCCGTGCGTGAGGAGCGAAAAATACTCATCATCGCCATCAGTTCGGATCGCGGACTATGCGGCTCCTTCAACAGCTCGGTCTTTAAAGGAGTCAACCGCCTGATCGAAGAAAAATATTCTACCCAGTTCAACAAGGGGAACGTCACGGTGCTGACCATCGGCAAAAAATCCACCGACTATTTCAGCAAGCGCAAGTGCAGCGTCTTGGGTGACTTCAGTTTGCTGTTCAGCTCGCTGAGTTATGAAAATGTGTCCCGTGCCGCCCAATTTGTGATGGAGGCGTTTCAGCAAGGCAAGTTCGATAAAGTGGAACTCGTGTACAACGAGTTCAAGAATGTTGCCACGCAGATCCTGAGGGTGGAACAGTACTTGCCCATTCTTCCACCGCAAACGACAAAACCCGGAGAACAGGTGAATTATATTTATCAGCCAGGCCAGGAGGAGATCATCACCGACCTTATTCCCAGGTCGCTGAAAGTGCAATTGTATAAAGCGGTGCTGGATTCGAATGCTGCCGAGAACGGGGCCCGGATGACCGCTATGGACAAGGCAACTGAAAACGCAGGGGAACTGTTGAAACAGCTGCGGTTGACCTATAACCGCACGCGGCAGGCGGCCATCACCAAGGAGATCCTCGAAATTGTTGGCGGAGCGGAAGCGCTGAAGGCGTCATAGACAATTAATCCATAACTTTAAAGTCTCCCGCGGGAGACTTTTTTTTTATGAATCGGCTGAACAAGATCTACCAGTATGTCAATATTCTCAGCCTCGACGTGGTGGCGGGGTCGGTGATCTGCTCCCTGTTTTTCGCGCGCTTATTTTCTGCCGCCGTTTCCTTTTATACTTTGTCGGCCCTTGGTTTAACAGTCTGGATCGTTTATACGCTCGACCATCTGCGCGACGCCCTGATCATCCCGGTAACGTCGACAGACCGGCACCGGTTCCACGAAAAATATTTCAAGTGGATCTTCATCACCGCGCTGGTAATGATCCTGCTTGATTTCGTTGTCATATGGTTCGTGCCTTTGAAAGTCCTGATGTACGGATCGGTACTGTGGATGATTGTTCTCCTGTATCTTATTTTGCAGAGATATCTCAAATTTCTGAAGGAGTTATTCGTGGCGTGCCTGTACACGGCGGGGGTATTGCTTCCCTCCATGGCAAGCATGAATGCAACCCTGGTTCCACTCGACTTCCTCCTGATCGGTAAGTTTTTTCTCACCGCCCTGATGAACCTTCTGTTATTTTCGCTGTTCGATTATTCGCAGGACCGAAAGCAGCAGCAACATTCTTTTGTTACCTGGTTCGGGCCGTCATCGACAAGAAGGAGTATTCTGGTCTTCGGCTTGTTTAACATTCTGAGCGGGATTCGCTTGTGGTCCTTTGATCGGAATGTGGCGCTCATCTTCATCGCCATGAACGCCACATTGCTGACCATTCTTTTTATGCGGAAGCGCCTCGTGTCGAACAATCTTTACCGTATCCTGGGTGACTCAGTTTTCTTCATTCCCCTGTTATACCTTATATGAAAGGGGCGCTTGACCGCTTTAACTGGATTGCTCGTCACTATGACCGGATCGCGCGTGTGGTATTCGGCAAGGCGATCTACAACAGCCAAATCTCTTTCACAGCGCGAATACCTTCCGGGGCAAAAATACTGATTGTCGGGGGAGGGTCGGGCGCGATCTTACCGCGGCTGATGAGCACAAATCCCGATTGCTCGATCTGTTATGTCGACGCGTCGTCGGAAATGTTGGCTCTTGCCGCAGACCGGGTGTCGGCTGAACAGAAGTCTGGAATCTCGTTTATACACGGGACAGAACACGATATTCCGGAAGGAATTGAATTTGAAGCAGTGATCACCAATTTTTTCCTGGATTTGTTTCCGGAGGAAGATGTGGCATTCGTGTGCGCGAAGCTGTTTCAAAGACTCCGGCAGGGGGGATTGTGGCTTGTTAGTGATTTTGTGGATGGCGGAGAGTGGTGGCAACGGTGTCTATTATGGACCATGTACAGGTTCTTCACGGTTACGGGCACTGTCGCAGCTTCCAGGCTGCCGGCCTGGCAACATCACCTTGAGGCTGCGGGTTTGCTGGAGACGGCTTCGAGGTCATTCTACGGCGGGTTTATCAGGAGCGTCGTTTACGAGAAATCACGGTGAGAATGGGAATGGGGGGCAAATTCTCTCACAACAATTCCTGTTTTGTCGAAGCAACAAATTATCTTGCATTGCTGAATTTATTTGAAATTACCCGAAATCCGCTTTCACCAATAAAACCCTTCTGAAAAGGCATGCGCGATCTCATCAATCATTTACCGGCAGTGATCTTTGAGTTGGCTGTTTTTCCGGATGGTGTGAGGCGCTTTAACTATGTCAGCGACACCTCAGAGGACATTCTGGGCGTGAGCAGCGCGGAGCTGATGGCAAATCCCCGACTATTGGATTCCGTGATTGATGAGCAGGACCTGCCGAAGCTGGAGAAAATACTAAGTTATAGCGAGGAGTCGCCGGCTTGTTCATGGAAGGGACAGGTAAATGTCGATGACGCCCGGAAGTGGGTCGAAGTTCGTTTGACGAGAGAACAGAGGGGTGACGGCTCAATTCTGTGCAGGGGGCTCATTCTTCCGTCAGATGCAGATGACGGCAGGGTCCCGGAAGAGAAAAACGAATATGAGGCGTTGTTGGAAAGATTGCCGGTCGGAGTGGCCATTCACACACAGGGCAAAGTGATCTTCGCCAATCGCCACGCCTACGCGGTTATCGGTGCGAAAAGGCCGGGTCAGCTTGTGGGCATGAATGCGCTGGACTTTATTCCTTCAGAACTTGCGCCTGGCATTCTCGAGAGAATAAAGAAAGTGTCGGAAGGGAATTCGGTGCCGTTGATGGAAGAGAAATTCATCTGCCTGGACGGACGACTCATCGACGTCGAGACAATGGCTTTTCCCGCGGTCTACAAGGGGAAGGCGGTGATCCAGGTTATCTTTCGCGACATTACTGAAAAAAAGAGGAACGAGGCGCAGGTTCGGCGCAGTGAGAGTTTGTTTACCCAGCTTTTCGAAAACCTGCCGATGGCAGTCGCGATGCTCGACGATTCAGGCAAAGTTACCCAGTTGAACAAGGGGTTCGAGGAAATGTTCGGTTATCAGAACGAGGAACTCGTGGGGCAGAACCTGAACGATTTTATCGTACCCGAGGGCCTGCACAATGAAGGAATTGGGCTGAACAATCTGATCGCGTCCAATCAGGTGGTCTCCCTTGAGTCGGTGCGAAAACATCGTTCGGGCAGATTGATCAATGTGATCTTATGCGGCGTGCCTGTGATGTTCGAAAACAGGACGATCGGAATTTACGGAGTCTACTTTGATATTTCCGACCGCAAGAAGGTTGAGGAGGAGCTGAAGGTCCGCAATGCAGAGCTTGACAATTTTGTTTACAAAGTCTCCCATGACCTTCGGGCGCCCTTGTCGTCCGTGCTCGGGCTGGTCAATCTCTCGCGGATGCAGGGGAATACGGACAACCCGATGGAATACATCGGCATCATCGGCGAGAAGATAAAAGCCCTCGACAATTTTATCGGAGACGTGCTGAGCCATTCAAAAAATCTCAAGATGGAGGTCAGTATCGGCCCGGTGGATTTGTCGAAAATTATTGAACAAACCTTTACGGAACTCAGTTATCTCGAGGGGGCGCAGCAAATGAAGCGTTTGATGAAGATTGAAGGGATTGAGTTTTACAGCGATCACTGGCGCGTGGGGGAGATTTTCAGGAACCTGATATCGAATGCGATCAAATACCGACAGGCCGGTTCGGAACAATCGGAGATTACAATTAAGATCAACGTCGACCACCTTTGCGCCGACATTAACTTTGCAGACAACGGAATCGGCATTAAAGAAAGCAGCTTGAAAAGAATATTTGAAATGTTTTACCGGGCAACCGATCAGGCCGAAGGGTCGGGGATCGGATTGTATATTGTCAAGAACGCCGTTGAAAAGCTGGGTGGCCAGATAAAGGTATCGAGCCGCCCGGGGCATGGCACACGATTCCATATCCTGTTGCCGAACCGGATCAACAGCATCATCAACACTTCACAGATCTCAGCGGCGCGGCGATGAAAATAACCGAAGTCACTTCACAGAAACATATCAGAGAGTTCCTCATGCTTCCGGTGAAGCTTTACAGGAACGAGAAGCACTGGATCCGTCCTCTTGACAAGGACATCGAGAGTGTTTTCGACCGCGAAAAGAACAAAACCTTCCGGCACGGCGAGTGCATCCGATGGATTTTGACGGATGACAACGGCGAAACCATCGGCCGGGTGGCGGCCTTCTTCGACAGGAGGACGGTTTCGAAAGGTAACGATCAGCCTACAGGCGGCATGGGTTTTTTTGAATGCGTTCACGACCAGGCCGCCGCCTTTCTGCTTTTTGATCAATGCAAGCGCTGGCTTCAGGAACGGGGGATGGAAGCCATGGATGGCCCCATCAATTTTGGAAACCGCGACCGGTGGTGGGGGCTGCTGATCGAAGGCTTCGATGTGGATCCCAACTACCAGTGCAATTACAACTTTCCTTACTATAAGGACCTGTTCGAGGCCTACGGCTTTAAGGTTTATTTCTATCAAATGACTTTTGCACGAACCGTTCAGGGACCGATCTCCCCCCGCTTGCACATGAAAGCAATGCTTACAGCGGAGAATCCTGATTATGAGTTCAGGCATATCCGGAAAGACGAGGTTCCGAAACTGGCTGAATACATTATGGAGGTGTACAACAAGGCATGGGCCAACCGGCGCGATATTCCTGAGCTCACCCTGGCGCAGTCGAAGCTGATCGTCAAGCAGATGAAGCCGATCATGGATGTCCATCTTTTGTATTTCGGATTTTACAAGGGCGTGCCGGTTTCATTCTTTCTTTCCCTGCCGGAGATGAACCAGATATTCAAGTATGTAAACGGCAAGCTGAACCTTGCAGGAAAGATCAAGTTCCTTTGGCACACTCTCCGGAAAACGAATCGAAAAGCGTTCGGTATCTTGTTCGGCGTTGTGCCCGAACACCAGGGAAAAGGATTAGACGGGGCAATGGTGCTTAGTTCAAAGAAGGTGCTTCAGGAAGAATACACGCGCTACGATGAGTATGAGATGAACTGGATCGGGGATTTCAATCCGAAAATGATCAACGTCGTCGAGCAGGTGGGTGCTGAGGTCAGCAAGCGGCACGCCACATACCGGAAGCTCTTTGATGAGAGCAAGCCGTTCAAGCGCGCTCCCATCCTGCATTGAGCAGGCAAGTCGGCAATTCGTTTCATTTGGCATTTACTGAATAACGATGGATAAAAAAACAGCGGTACTGCTGATCAACCTGGGTACACCCGACAGTCCGGCGGTGGCCGACGTGCGGGCGTATCTGTCCCAGTTCCTGAATGACCGAAGGGTAATCGATATCCCCTGGCTCTGGCGAAAGATCCTTGTGAACCTCATCATCGTTCCGTTTCGGGCCCCGAAGTCGGCGATGATCTACCGGAAATTGTGGACGCCCGAAGGTTCGCCGCTGCTTTTCTACAGTGTCAAAGTTCAAAACCTGTTACAGGCTGCTTTGGGTCAGAAGTACGACGTTCACCTGGCTATGCGCTACAAGAATCCTTCGCTTCCCGACGTGCTGACCGGGATGCGGAAGAGGAGTTATGACAAGATCGTTGTGTTGCCAATGTTTCCGCAGTATGCATCCTCTTCCACGGGCTCGGCGCTTGAGGAAGTGATGAGGATTGTGCAAAAATGGTGGGTCATTCCCGAAATAAGGTTCATCAGCCAGTACCATGCTCATCCTGCATTTATCGATGCCCTCGTTGCACGGGGCCAGGCCTATGATCCGAGCCAGTTTGATCATGTCCTGTTTTCCTACCACGGCCTTCCCGAGCGCCAGGTGAACAAGGTGCATGAAAAAGGCATCTGTGCCGACTACAATTGTGAGAATGAGCTCAACGATCAAAACCAGTATTGTTACCGTGCCGCGTGCTATGCCACCACGCGAGCGCTCGCTGCGCGGCTGCACATTCCGCCGGAAAAATACACCGTCTGTTTTCAATCGCGGCTCGATCAGAAATGGCTGAAGCCCTTTTCTGACGATGTCGTCAAAGCCTGCGCAAAGAAAGGGATGAAAAGAATTCTCGTGTTCTCCCCAGCCTTTACGGCGGATTGTCTGGAAACGATCGTTGAGATTGGAATGGAATACCAGGAAATTTTCCGGGCGCATGGTGGAGAAAACCTTCAACTGGTGGAGAGTTTGAATGACCATCCCCGATGGATCGATTGCCTCAGGCTGCTCGTGGCCGAACACTGAGGCACGCTTCGGCCTAGTGCAATTGTTGCAGGTTCCTGAGAGACTTCGCGAGCCATGACACCAGGGCCACGACGACGAGAGTCATGCACCCCCCGAAAATGACAGATGGAATGGTCCCCATGAGCTCGGCGGCGACCCCCGACTCGAACATTCCGATTTCGTTAGACGAACCGACGAAAATATGATTGACCGCCGACACCCTGCCCTTAATATTTTCAGGCGTGAGCGTTTGAAGCAGGGTGCTCCGGATGATGACGCTGATACAGTCGAAACACCCGCTTGCCACGAGCAGCCCCAGAGAGAGCCAGAAGTCAGCGGACAGCGCAAACAGGATCATACAGATGCCGAATCCGGCGACGCACGCCAGCAGGATCTTTCCTGTATTCCTGCGGATGGGATGGTGCGTAATGTAGAATGCGGTGAGGAGTGCTCCGGCGGACGGGGCGGCGCGCAGAACGCCCAGGCCGAGCGTTCCCACGTGCAGGATTTCCTTTGCAAAGATCGGCAGCAGGGCCACGGCGCCCCCAAACAACACCGCGAACATATCGAGAGAGATGGCGCCCAGGATCAATTTGTTTTTAAAGACAAACCTTAATCCGGCCTTGATTTTTTCACCGACCCCCTCCTCCGCGCTGACGGTGGGCAGGGGCCGGGAGGCGACTGAGGTCAGGAGCAGCAGTCCCGTAAGGGTCAACGTTGCGTCGATGGCGTAGGCCGTTGTTATTCCAAAAATTCCGTAGAATAACCCGCCGAGGGCGAGCCCTGATATCGTCGCCGTCTCCCATAGGGTGCTGTTCCAGCTCACGGCGTTGGCATACAACGCCCGGGGTACTAGCTGTGGCATAAAGGAGAAGAATGCAGGCGAAAGAAATCCTCGGGCAATCCCGCTCACGAAGATCACCGAAAAGACCGGCGCGACGCCGTTTCGCAACGCAGCTTCTCCAAAAGGCAACGTGAAGCAGAGAAGCCCTGCCGAACAAAGCAACAAGGTGGCCACGCAGGCGATAATGATTTTTTTTCGCGGAACGATGTCGGCGATGTGGCCTGCGTACAGCGAGAGCCCAACCGAGGGAATCGCTTCGGCTAATCCGATCATACCCAGCGACAGAGCGTCGTTCGTGATTTCATACACCTGCCACGCCACCACAACCGATTGGATCTGGATGGCGAGGGTGATGCAGAACCGCGCGGAGACGTAAAGCCTGTAGTCTGGAATTTTCAACGCGGCGTAAGGGCCTTCGTGCCGGAGCGTCATGGCAAACGTTTAAGGCTGTCGTGCAATAGGGCTTCCACGCTTTTCCTCGCCAGGCTCCTTCGCTGCTCCCGGCTTCCCCTCACCTCCGCGAAGGGAACCTGCTGATTTCTCATTTCACTCAGGTAGATATCGTACAGCTGTTCGCGGTGTTCCGGATGCTCCCGCAAGGGATCCTCCTGCCAGGGAACGTCGATGTATGTAAGAAGATAGAGGTCGTATTTTCGGGCCGCAATCCACTCCAGGATCCGCCGATCGCAAAATCCATATTTGAAATTACTCCAGACTTTTATCACGTAGAGATCCGTATCGCAGATGAGCACCCGGTTGGCCTTCGGCATCACCGTTTCCTCCAGTGAGATCTGGCCTTGTGCGATGTCAACCAGGTCTTCCGGTCCATAGGGCCGCGTCAACTTGCTTAAATACTGGCGGGCATATTCTTCCACCCAGACGGTGCTGAATTCAGCTGCGAGAAATTCAGCAAGCTCTGATTTGCCGGTTGATTCCGGTCCTATCACCGCGACCTTTTTTATCTCCAATTGATCCGTCCCGTTTAAAGATTAAAGCTGAAAACCACTTCGTTGATCGTTATCCAGAGACCGACAGCCAAAATAAACCAGGCAAAGCTCTTCTTCAGTCTATGTGAATCGATTTTTTTACTGAGCCTGTTTCCAAGAAAGATCCCAAGGATTGCCATTGCCGTTACTGAAGTCAGGAATTCCCATGCGATTTTGTAGTTGAGCACGTCACCCAAAAAACCGAGAAGCGAATTGATCGCAATAATAAAAAGGGAAGTGCCAACGGCGGTCTTAAACGGAAGCCCCGTCAGCCACACCAGCGCCGGGATAATGAGGAATCCTCCGCCCGCGCCTACGAGGCCTGTGAGAAACCCAATCACGACGCCCTCGGTTGCCAACAGCACTACCTTCCATTCGCGTTCGTCTGTTCGTGTTTGTTTTCCATCGCGCAGGATTGACATCGACGCGGCCACCATCAGCAAAGCAAACAGGCCCAGGAGCAGCAACCTTTTCGAAAAAGTGAACGCCCCCGCCTGAAAGACAACGTCGGGAATAGCCGGAACGACCCACTTTCGCGTGATGAAGATCGCTGCAATCGATGGCAGCCCGAAGAGTGTACCCGTGCGGATATCCACCAGGTGGTCCTTGTATTTTGGGATCGCGCCGATGAGACTGGTAATGCCAACAATGAACAGGGAATAAGCCGACGCCATTACGGCATCGATGTGAAAAAGATAGACGAGGATTGGAATGGCCAGGATCGAGCCCCCACCTCCGAGCAGGCCGAGTATAAGGCCGATCGCAATGGAAGCGAGAAACCCTATGATCTCCATCGGGCCAAGGTTTGATGCCTCATGCGCTAAAGCCGGTTATATTCTACGATAAATGCGTCGGGAAATTTCTTTTGCAACTGCGCCCTGAACTGCTCCGCCTTAGGTCTGCTGGAGAATTGGCCGAGGATCAGCCCGTAATACTTTACCCCGTTCAGGATCTTGACCTGGACGGTCACCTGTTTCTTGTAAGAATTTTTAAGGTTATCAGACAGGCGCAAGAGGTTGACCAGCTCCTGGTACGTGCCAATCTGCACGCCATAACCTTTTGGCCGCAGTTTTGAAATTTCAAATTCATAGAATTCCTTCTCCTCCACAGTCACATTGTCGACCGTCTTGATCGGATCACTGGTTTTTCCATCTCCTGGATCGATGACTTCAAGTTTCACCGTGGCGAGTCCCTGGTTAACAAACCCCAATTCTTCGGCTGCGGCCTTTGAAAGGTCGATGATCCTGTCTTCCACGTAAGGCCCGCGGTCGTTTATCACCACTTCAACCGACTTGTTGTTCCCGAGGTTCGTAACACGCACGCGGGTTCCGAAGGGGAGGGTTTTGTGTGCGGCGGTCATTTTGGTGTGCCGGTATTTTTCTCCGCTGGCGGTGGCGGTGCCGTCAAATTTATCGGCGTAGAATGACGCCTTGCCGGTTTGAATCTGGCCGAATGATGTCGAAAAAATGAGCGCGAAGGCAAGGGTAAATAAGGACCTGGGCATAATGGTAGTTTAAAAACGACAAACATGAGCTGGCACAAATGTCGGGAAAATTTTAAAGACGGTGACAAGCGTTTTTTTGATCGCATCAGCTCGCCGGGGGCTATGGTAAGGGGAGTGACTGAAATCTCCCGGCCGGGAACTTAAAGTTCGGGCGCGTTAGTGAATTCGGAAAATAAAGTCTACCTTTGCCCGGCAAATAATGGATCGTAAATTATTTGCTATGCCCATCGACCGTAATAAATTTCTCTTCGAGGCCCTCACCTA
>DASVOT010000380.1:0-7127 GCA_036383235.1 Chryseosolibacter sp. | reverse complement strand
TCCACCTGCGAGTGAATATCCTCCACTTCATCCTGCAGCTTGAATTCGCCGCGGTCGATGGAAGCGTAGATCTTTTTCAAAGCACCGGAAAGTTTTTGAAGCTCATCGTGCGTAAGCAATCCGATCGACTGAAGCATGGTGATGTGCGCCAGCGAGCCCAGCACGTCAAAGCGGGCGAGAAAGAGATCCATGTCGCGGTCCCTGCCTACTGTAAATCTTTCAACCTCCTTCAGGGAAGTTTTGTCTTTTTGCCAGAGTTTCATATAAAAAGGAAAAGGCGGAAAGCAGCAAGCCGAAATTTCGCCTTCGGTCAGGCTTCAAACAATACATTCAGAAGTCCAATATACGTATCAATTCCCTTCAGGATCTCATCGACGTAAATAAATTCATCCGCTGTATGAGAGCGCGCGGAATCACCAGGACCGATCTTCACGGAGGGAACGGGTATCAAAGCCTGATCGGAGGTGGTGGGCGACCCGAACAGGGGAATGTTCAGCGTTGCTGCAGCGCGGGCCAGCGGATGGTCGGACGGGATACCGGATGAGCGCATGCGAAGGGAACGCGGCATTACGGACGCCTTCACATTTTGTTTGATGACCTCCAGCACTTCTTCGAGCGTGTACTGATCCGTTACGCGGACGTCCACCGTATAATGACATTCCGCAGGCACAACGTTGTGCTGCTTGCCCGCGTGGATCACCGTCGTAGACATTTTAACCTCCCCGAGGGTCGGAGACACTTTCGGGAACCTGTACTTTCTGATCCATTCGATATCGCGGACAGCCTCATAGATCGCGTTGATGCCTTCCTCCCGCGCCGCATGTCCCGCCTTCCCTTTCGCCGTACAATCCAGCACCATCAAACCTTTCTCGGCGATGGCCATACGACAAAGCGTCGGCTCGCCAACAATGGCGAAAGCCAACGGAGGCAGCAGCCCGAGGATGCTTTCAATCCCTTCGCTTCCGGAGATTTCTTCCTCGGCAGTGGCGGTCATCACTAAATTGAACTTCAGGTCCTTCCGTCCGTAAAAATGCAGGAAGGCCATGATGAGGCAAACAAGCGGACCGCCCGCATCGTTGCTGCCCAGGCCGAACAGCTTGCCGTCAACGATCTCCGGCTGAAAGGGATCGCGCGTGTAGGCGCCGTTCGGACGAACCGTGTCGTGATGGGAGTTCAGAAGAATCGTAGGAAGGGCTGGATTAAAATATTGATTGCGCGCCCATACATTGTTGCCTTTTCGCTCGGAAGGAATCTCACGCTCCTTGAAAAACCCCTGAAGGACGGCGGCGGTCTGATCTTCCTCTCTGCTGAACGAGGGGGTCGCAATAAGCTGTTCTAAGAGATTTATCGCTATTTCCTCTGGTTGCAGTTTCATGCTTTTGTTTAATAACTCTAGGCCGTTATCAGCGTACCCTCCGTTGACGGACCGGTATTTTTCAGCAGGTCGCCGGCTTCCCCAATCAGCACCTCCTTCACTCCCGCCGCTATCGCATCAAAGGCATTTTCAAGCTTGGGAAGGATGCCATCTACCAGCGCCCGCTTCTCCAGCAGCTGCTCGTAGAGCCCCCGCGGCATGCGGCGAATGACGGATGCCGGATCGTTCACGTCGGAGAGCACACCCTTCTTTTCAAAACAAAAGATAAGCCTGACCTCGTATTTTTTACTCAGTGCGACGGCAAGCACCGAAGCGATGGTATCCGCATTGGTGTTGAGGATCATTCCATCCGCGTACGTAAGTGGCGCAAACACGGGAACCGTGCCCGCCGCGATCAGCTCCTGAAGAAACCTGGCGTTCACGCTTTCAGGCGTGATATCGCCCACGAATCCGTAGTCGATCTCCTTCACCGGCCGCCGGACGGCCGTAACCGACTGGCCATCGGCACCGGTCAACCCAATGGCATTACAACCCAGGGCCTGGAGCGCGGAGACGATTTGCTTGTTGACCAGCCCTCCGTAAACCATCGTCACAAGATCTCGGGTCTGCTCGTCGGTGATCCTTCTGCCGTTCACATACTGCGAGCGGATTCCCAGCTGCTCACCGATGCGGGTGGCGATCTTGCCGCCGCCATGGATCAGGACCTTATTGCCCTTCACGGCGGAGAAATCGGCGAGGAACTTTTCCAGCAGGCGCGCATCGTCCAGCACGTTCCCTCCGATCTTGATGATAAAAATCCTTTCCATGGTTCGAAATCACTTTACCTTCATGTTTGTTTCCCCGAGAGCAGCTCGCTCAGCACAGCCTGCGCCGCCCAGACGCGGTTGGATGCCTGCTGCGTTACAATGCTGCTGAATCCATCGAGCACTTCGTCGCTGAGCTCCACATTTCTCCTGACCGGCAGGCAATGCATCACCTTCGCGTGATTGGTTAAAAGGAGCTTTTCATTGGTGAGCATCCATTCGCGGTCGTTGCAGTATACCCTGCCATAGTCGTTGTACGTGCTCCAGTTCTTCACGTAAACGATATCCGCATCCTTCAGCGCGTGATCCTGATCGTGGCTGATGGCCGCGCCTTTTGTGAAGGCAGGATCGAGCTCGTAATCTTCGGGATGGGTGATGACGAAATCAGCATGCCCCCAGGCATTGACCCATTGCGAAAAACTGTTGGCTACGCATTGCGGCAAAGCCTTCACGTGCGGCGCCCAGGTCAGCACGATCTTCGGCCTCCTTTTCCGGTCGTGAAACTCCTCGGTGATGGTAATGATATCCGTAAGACTCTGCAGCGGATGGAGTGTCGCGCTCTCGAGGCTGACGACGGGTATTCCGGCATACCGGATGAACTGTTTAATATAGAGCTCGCTGTAATCCTCCGCCTTATTCTGCAGCGTCGGAAACGTGCGGATGCCCAGCAGGTCAAAATAATTTCCCAGGATGGGGGCGGCATCCTTCACGTGCTCGACGGTGTTCCCGCTCATGATGGCTTCGTCTTCGAATTCCAGCGACCACCCCTCCTGGCCCACGTTGAAGACGATGGCCTCCATCCCCAGGTTGGCAGCCGCAATCTGCGTGCTCAGTCTTGTGCGCATGCTGGGGTTCAGGAAGAGTAAACCGATCCTCTTATGCACACCCATCAGCCGGTCCTTGTAAGGATCCGATTTGTAGGAAAGCGCTTTGTGAACGAGCGCGTTAATGTCCGGGACATCCGCTACGGAAATAAAATTCTTCATGCCAGTTCTGCGTTCAGGGCGTTTAAAAATAGGTCGGCTTCCGCCTTCGAAACGGCCAGCGAAGGGAGAAGTCGTATCGTGTTTGGTTTCGCTTCACCTGTAAAGATATGATGTTTCAAGAGGAGATCGTTCCGCACATGTTTAAATTCATCGGGCAGGTCGAATCCGATCATGAGGCCGCGGCCGCGCAGCCCGACGATTTTTTTGAATCGCGCCAGTTTATCCAACCAGTAGCTGCCGATGCTCGCTGCGTTGCCGACGAGGTCCTCTTTTTCCATCACCTCGAGAACGGCGAGAGCGGCCACCGATGCGAGATAATTTCCTCCAAAAGTCGTTCCCAGCATCCCGCTCCAGGGCCTGATATCCGGATGGATCAACAGCCCTCCGATCGGAAAACCGTTTCCCATTCCCTTTGCCGTGGTAATCAGATGCGGCTTTATCCCCGCGTGCTGGTGCGCGAAAAATTTTCCCGTCCGGCCATAGCCCGACTGGATCTCATCCAGTATCAGCATCGATCCGTGCGCCTGACATTTTTTTTCCAGGTGCACAAGAAAAGCGTCCTCAGGCACCTGTATCCCTCCGACACCCTGAATTCCTTCCACGATGACCGCGCAAACATCGGAGCCCATCGCAGCATCAAAGGCGGCGGCGTCGTTAAGGGGAACGAAGACAACGTCATGCCCCGCGTTGAAAGGCGACACGATCTTCGGATTGTCGGTAGCAGCTACCGCTCCCGATGTGCGGCCGTGAAAACTTTTTCGGAAGGCCACCACCTTTTTTCGCCCGGTGACGAAAGAAGCCACCTTCAGGGCGTTCTCGTTCGCTTCCGCCCCGGAGTTACATAAAAACAACTGATACCCCGGATACCCGGAAGCCGTTCCGAGCTTTTCGGCAAACTCCCGCTGTAAATTATTCTGCACACTGTTCGAATAGAAAGAGATTTTGCTCAACTGGTCGGTTAGCCGTTTCACATAGTGCGGATGCGAATGCCCTATCGAAATGACGGCATGCCCGCCATAGAGATCCAGGTATTTTTCCCCGTTGTCGTCCCATAGCCAGGAGCCCAGCGCTTTTACAGGCGTGATGGGGAAAAGGGGGTAAACATCGAACAGTTTCATATCAGCTTTGGGAGGAATGCGTTGTACGTTGTACTTAAAAAACCGTGCTCTTCAGCCTCAGTCCTTCGCGCTCGTCGAGGCCAAACATCAGGTTCATGTTCTGAACGGCCTGGCCGGCTGCGCCTTTGATCAGGTTGTCGAGAGCGGAATGGACGACGAGCTTGTCACCTTGTTTCTCCAGTCCGATGATGCATTTGTTGGTGTTGACCACTTGTTTCAGATTGATCGGCTCCCTGGAGACAATGGTAAAGGGATGTCCGCGGTAGTAATCCTCATAGAGCGTCCGGGTTTCTTCCAGTGTGAGATGGCACTCCATGCAGGAGCTGACGAAAATGCCCCGCGTGAAATCTCCGCGCCATGGAATAAAATTGATTGGAGCGGCGAACGCCGGCTGAAGCGTTTTAAGGTGAAGGTTGATCTCCCGGAGATGCTGGTGTGTGAGCGTCTTGTAGGCGGAAATATTATTTGCCCTCCAGGTGAAGTGCGTGGTCTCCTGGAGCTTTTGGCCTGCGCCCGTCGAGCCGGTGATACCCGTGCTGAATACTTCCATTAGCCGTCCGGCTTTCGCCAGGGGAAGGAGTCCGAGCTTCAGCGTGGTGGCGAAGCATCCCGGATTGGCAATGTTGTCCGCTTTCCGGATTTTGTCGCGATACAATTCGGGAAGGCCGTAAACAAATTCTCTTCCTCCCACGGATTCGCCCAGCCTGAAATCCTGGCTTAGGTCAATGATGCGGATGGCGCGATCGAAGGCGTTTTCCTCCAGGAATTTCCGGCTCTCTCCGTGTCCCAGACAAAGGAAGATCACGTCAACCTTCGCCTGAAAGGAGTCGGAGAAAGCCAGCGATGTATCTCCGGCGAGATCCGAATGTATCGCGTGGAGGGGTTTCCCCGCATTGCTTCTGCTGTGAACAAATGTCAGTTCGGCCTGCGGGTGGTTCAACAGCAAACGAATGGTTTCGCCACCGGTGTAACCCGCGCCCCCGATAATACCTGCCTTGATTTTCAATACCGGAATATTAAATCTTTAAACCTTGTTTTCATTCTTAACCTGGTAATAGATCATCGTCTGGTTCCCGAAGATCTTCGTGAATCCCCGCACGTCCTCTCCGCTCCAGCCCACGTTCATCTCTCCGTATTTTCCGAACTTCGATGACATCAGATCGAAAGGCGACTCGATGCCATTCACCTGGAAGCGGTAGGGAAAAAGCTGAACGTGAACCTCTCCCGTAACCTGTTGCTGGCTGCTGAGAAGGAATGCCTCCATGTCGCGCATGACCGGATCGAGGTACTGTCCCTCGTGCAACCAGTTGCCGTAGAACTGGGCGAGTTGGTCCTTCCAGCTCAACTGCCATTTTGTGAGCACATGTTTTTCAAGAGCGTGATGAGCCTTGATTATCACCATGGGCGCCGCGGCTTCAAAACCAACCCTTCCCTTGATCCCGATGATGGTGTCGCCCACGTGGATGTCGCGGCCGATGCCATAGGGGCCCGCTAATGATTGAATGAACTGGATGGCGGCGGAGGGGTGATCGAACTTCCGGTCGTTCACTTTCCTCAGTTCGCCTTTCTCAAAGGTCAGCCTGATGGTTTCCGTTCCCTGTTTTGTCACCTGCGTGGGCCACGCCTCTTCCGGCAGCATCCCGAGTGATTTCAACGTCTCTTTTCCTCCGACGGAAGTGCCCCATAGGCCCTTGTTGACGGAGTACATCGCCTTGCTGAAATTCATAGCAACACCTTTTGACTTGAGGTAGCTGATCTCCTCTTCGCGCGACAACTTCATCTCGCGGATCGGCGTAATGATCTCGATCCCGGGAACCAGGATATTGAGGATCATGTCAAAGCGAACCTGGTCATTGCCTGCGCCCGTGCTTCCGTGCGCCACGGCGTTTGCCTTGATCTCCCGGGCATAATTGGCAGTGGCGAGCGCCTGCGACATGCGTTCCGCGCTGACGCTCAGCGGATAGGTGTTGTTTTTCAGGACATTGCCGTAGATCAGGTACCGGATAACCGTGTCGTAATAATGGCGCGTCTCGTCGACCGTTCGGTGCGAGGCGACGCCGAGGTCGTGCGCCCGTTTTTCGATCGATTGTATGTCGGCCGCGTCGAAGCCGCCCGTGTTGACCGTAAGGGTATGGACCTCATATCCTTTTTCTTCACTTAAATATTTCACGCAGTACGAGGTATCCAAACCTCCGCTGAAGGCCAACACAACTTTTTTCTTACTCATGTGTGCAAATGTAAAAGCTTAAAGGAGAAAGCAAAAGATATAAAGCGCCTCGCTGGAAGGCGCGTGGGCTGGCGAGAGCCTGCAATCGCTTTCGGCCCGCCGGGACAAGTGTTGTTCCGGCGGGCCGTTGCTTGGTCATGCCTGTGCTTGCTACCAGAAGAAGATACCGAACAGAGATCGCTTTTTTTCCAGGTCGGCAGAGCCGCCTGCGCCATTCTCCTTCTTGCCGAACGACTTGAGCATGACAAACTGCTTGAAGCGCATCCAGCGTTCGAAGAGCCGCAGGTTTCCTTTGAAGCCGCGGTGATAATGGTGGTTCATGACCAGCTGGCCGGCCGGGGTGACGACGGTCTCGGCCGCTTTCGGATCAGGCAAGGCCATGTTGAGCTTGGCCGCCGCCTCCACCGGATCAAACAACATGGCGGTGCAAAGACAGTTCTTGCGCTCCTTCGCCATGAGGATGTCGTAGTTGACACAGCTCCTGCAGCCTTTCCAGAATTCTTCGTCGGTGGTGAGCTCCGAGTAGGTCACGGGCTCGTATCCCAGGTCGGAGTTGATCTTCATCACCGCCAGGCCCGTGGTTAGGCCGAAGATCTTGGCGTGAGGATATTTCTCGCG
>DASVOT010000379.1:0-2235 GCA_036383235.1 Chryseosolibacter sp. | reverse complement strand
CGCAAACGCAGGCAGAATGGCGATCAAAACCAAAAACAAGGCGCCCGGAAACGTGATCCGGGACAATACCGTATCGATAAACTCGGCCGTTTGCTTCCCCGGCTTGACGCCAGGGATAAACCCGCCGTTGCGCTTCAGGTTGTCTGCAATGTCATTGGCATTGATGGTAATGGCCGTATAGAAGAACGTGAAGACCAGGATCATCACTCCGAACAGCGTATTATAACCCCAGGAATACGGATCGGAGAACGTAGACCCGATCGCAGCCGAGATATCAGAATCCCTCCACAGCCCCGCCAGCAACACGGGAATGAACATCAACGCCTGGGCAAAAATGATGGGCATCACACCCGCTGAATTCATCTTAAGAGGAATAAAATCTCTCTTGCCCCCGTAAAGCTTGTTGCCGATCACCTGCTTTGCATACTGAATGGGAACCCTGCGCGTCGCCTGCGTGATCATGATCACTCCCATGACGATGGCAAACAACACGAGAAGCTCAATGATAAAGAGCAATGCACCGTTCATACCGCGGTTGTTTACCGCCTCGTCATACAACGCCAGCGGCAACCTCGAAATGATACCGATCATGATCAGCACGGAAATACCGTTGCCGATTCCTTTATCCGTTATGCGCTCGCCCAGCCACATACAGAACATCGTTCCGGCAACCAGGATGGTAATAGAGGAGAAGAAAAAGAAAAATCCCGGCATGATAATAGCCCCCGCATCAATCGTCCCACGGATGTACGCGTACGATTGAAAAGCCGTAATGACAATGGTCAACACGCGCGTGATCTGGTTTAATCGCTTTCTCCCCGAGTCGCCCTCTTTTTGCAGTTTCTGGAAATACGGCACCGCGAACGTGAGGAGCTGGACAATGATCGAGGCGGAGATGTAGGGCATAATGCCCAGCGCAAAGATCGATGCCCGGCTGAAAGATCCTCCCAGGAACGTATTTAACAGTCCGAGAATACCCTGCGTTGCTCCCGCTCCGGCCAGGCTGGGGTGCTTCGGATCGATGCCCGGCAGAACAATAAACGACCCCAACCGGAAGATGACAAGGTATCCGATCGTGTTAAGGATGCGGACCCTGAGGTCTTCGATTGAAAAAATGTTCCTGATGGTCTGTACGAACCGTTTCATTATTTCACTGTTGTAGCGGTACCTCCAGCCTTCTCAATTGCCTTGGCGGCAGTTTCTGAAAAAGCGTGAGCCTCCACGCTGATTTTAGACTTCAACTCTCCTCTCCCTAATACTTTGACTTTGTCGTTCTTGCCGACCACACCGTGTTCAATGAGGACCTGCAGATTCAGGTTCGTTCCTTTTGTCTTTTCCGCCAATCCTTCCAGCACATCGAGGTTGATGCCTTTATAGTATACCTTGTTGTTATTCTTGAATCCGAACTTAGGGACCCGACGTTGCAACGGCATCTGACCGCCTTCAAATCCCGCGCGGCTGTGGTATCCTGATCGCGACTGAGCGCCTTTGTGTCCACGGCCTGAAGTGGAGCCGCCAGACCCTTGACCCCGGCCCACGCGCTTGTTTGATTTTACCGATCCCTCCGCAGGTTTTAATGTGTGAAGCTTCATTTCTTAAAGTTCTTTTACTGTAACCAAGTGACTTACCTTCTTAATCATTCCGGCAATCTGCGGAGTCAATTCCACTTCCACCGTTCTGTTGATCCGGCCCAAACCCAATGCCTGGATGGTCCGTATCTGGGTATCCGGTCTTTTAATTGTGCTTCTCTTCTGAGTAATCTGAACTTTCGCCATGTCCGTTAGCCGTTAAATACTTTCGACAATGCAACCCCCCTGTTCTTTGCGATGCTGAAGGCATCGCGCATGGTGGTCAACGCCCTGAAGGTCGCCTTCACCACGTTATGCGGGTTGGATGAACCCTTCGATTTCGCCAATACGTTGTGTACACCCGCGCTTTCCAGCACCGCGCGCATGGCACCACCGGCAATTACACCGGTACCCGGCGAGGCAGGTTTTAACAACACAAAACCACCTCCGAATTTACCGACAGATTCATGCGGAACCGTCCCCTTGATTATGGGAACTTTCACCAGGTGTTTCTTCGCGTCGTCGATACCTTTCGTGATGGCATCCGTCACTTCGTTTGCCTTGCCAAGACCATAGCCGACGACCCCGTTGCCATCGCCTACAACCACAATGGCTGCAAAGCTAAACCTGCGCCCGCCTTTTACGACCTTGGCAACACGTTCAATCG
>DASVOT010000378.1:0-2640 GCA_036383235.1 Chryseosolibacter sp. | reverse complement strand
AGTGTCAGTCGCCGGTTGTCTCGGGGCAGCACAATGCGAATTCGCCGGTCTCTCTGGGGCATCCTCTCAACCACAGCAATCAATCACCCGTTCGCTCCAGCCGCTTCAGCTTTCGCTTGGCATCCTTGAAGGCTTCGTCCTTATGGTCGGCTTTTTTACGAACCATCTGGAAATAGCGTTTCGCCTCCGCTTTGTTACCCTGCGCCTGGTTGATCTCTCCCAGTGAGATCAGAGAATACAGGTAATATCCCGACTCGACCGCGTCGATCGCTTCTGCGTACTTCACGCAAAGCTCGTAATATTTGCGGGCCTCGTCCAGATTCTTTCGCGATTCATAAATCTGCCCGAGAAAAAAAGCCGCATATCGCCCGCTTGTTGCCTCATAGCCGGTCATGCCACTGTCGATCCTTGCGAGGATCTCCTTGCACACAGGCTCCGCCTCGGCATATCGACCCACTGAATAAAGCATGCGGGCATAGTACCGATGAAAGTAAGGGTTATCCGGATAGCTTTCTATCAGGTATTCACTTATTTGGAGTGCCTGATACTGATCATTTTCATAGCTGTTGAGGATTCGCATCAGCCAGACCATCGCCTCCGTGCGGGTATAGAACGCATTGTATGAAACCTCCTTCAGCTGTTTCAAGCCGAGGTCTTTATCTCCTTTCGGAAAAAACCAGAGCAGGGGTTTTAAAGCGGGGTAGTGCTCAGGTACCCAGACGGAGAAATAGTTATAGAGGGCGTCGCCGAAGACGAGCTCCGGACTAAGGTTGTGGCTGCCGCGGCTTTCTTCAAGATAGTCAAGCGCGCTTTTGCCGACGGAAGCAGCCTTGCGCCAGTTCCGGCGCTCTTCATCCGAATACAACCTTCCTTTAAATCCGTAAGCCGCTGCGAGGAAGAATGCGGATTCAGTCTTGTAGGCGGGGTACTCGTTATAAAGCCTTTCGGCAACCTGAATGGTGGTGTCCATATACGCCAGGAAGGACTCATCATAAGAAGTGTTCTTGGTGTTGGGCATGATCTTCCACCATTGGCTTAGCCCGAGCAGGAAATACGGGAGCGGATGCCACCCGTACCGGACCTTCAGGTCGCGGAACTCGGCTTCCGCTCGCGGAAACTTGAAATTATAAAGGTAATTGAGTCCCTGCGTGCATTCCAGCTGGATATCCTTGTCGGCAAGCAGAATGATCGTTGTATCTTTCTTTTCCGCGGATTGCGCCGGCGCGGCAATGCATCCGACAAATAAAAAGAAAAGGAGGCTGGACGGCCTGGAAATCATTTTTCCGGAAAAAAAAGTATGCATCCTGATCCTCTTATATTTGCCTCTGAACATCATAACAACCTTAACACACGAACGGATTGGTTAATTCTTCCCTGCCAAACGAAAGCGAAACTAAATCATTATTTGGTGCCGACAAAAGGTTGCTGTTTATACTGCTGTGCCTGAGTACCCTTGCGTTGTTGTTCGTAAAAATTTCGTTCATTGAAAATGAAACGGCTGCTTTCGAATTTTTACAGGACAGGCCGGAGGGCGCTATTCTGCGGCTCATCAACGGTATCAAATACCTTTCCATTCCATTCGTCTATTTGTGGAAATTCACCGTGATCGCCTTCGTGATCTGGGTAGGTTGTTTTATGTACGGTTACCGGGTTACATATTCGCAATGCTGGGGCGTGGTAATCGGCGCCGAGTTCATCTTCCTCATTCCGGAAGTGATGAAGATCATCTGGTTCATGACGGTTCAGACGGATCCGGATTACCATCAGATACGGGCGTTTTATCCCCTGTCGCTCATGCATTTTTTTGACTATTACTCCCTGGACAAGCGGTGGGCATATCCGCTGAGAGCGCTGAACCTCTTTGAAGTGGCGTACTGGGTCCTGCTTGTAGAAGGTATCCACCACTACGCCAGAAAAGAAAAGAAGATTGTATGGCTGATCGTCGCCTGCTCCTATATCCTGCTTTTTTTCGTCTGGCTGGGCTTTTATGTAATCGTATACAAATGACCTGGAACCCCGGCGGCGGAAGACCGGAAGCGAATTTCATCGGAAAACTCGAGTACTTCCATCAAATAAGGATGCCGATAACCCCTAAATCTGGAGAATCCTAATTATTTTCGCGGCTCAAGTTTCTTGAACGATCTCACCATGAACCAAAATTTTCAAAAGGTCAATAATCTTGTTGGATGGGCGGTGTTTGTTGTGGCATTGATTGTTTACTGGTCCACGATGGAGCCCACCGCCAGTTACTGGGACTGCGGGGAATTTATTGCTGTCTCCTATAAACTTGAGGTCCCACATCCGCCGGGAGCGCCTCTTTTTCTTCTCCTCGGACGGTTATTCTCTTTCCTCTCCTTTGGGGACGAGACGAAAGTGGCTTACTGGATCAACTTCAGCAGCGTACTGGCCGGCGCCTTCACGAGCATGTTCATGTTCTGGTCCACCGTTCTTTTCGGCAGAAAGCTGATGAAGATCCGCACCGACGGCGAGCTCACAGCCGACCGCACATGGGTGTTGATCGGCGCCGGGCTCGTGGGATCGTTAACCTATACCTTCTGCGACTCCGCCTGGTTCTCGAACGTGGAAGCGGAGGTTTACGCGATGTCCTCCTTCTTCACCGCCTTTGTGGTTTGGGCCATG
>DASVOT010000377.1:0-2840 GCA_036383235.1 Chryseosolibacter sp. | reverse complement strand
TGTTATAATGGTAGATCCCGCCGGCAAGGTTGTGTTGTACAATAACGAGGCGGTGCGGATTCAAAAATCGGTTTCCGGAGCGCCGCTTGCGGTTGGCAACTCCATCGCTGAACTGGAGAATCCCGACCGCAGGCAGACCGTGACGGACATTCTCAAAACGGTAAAAAGGCAGAAAAAATCCATTAAGAATTTCGCTGAATACCAGATGCCGGACGGATGCCGGATCTTCCTGGAGGTAAATTACGTGCCGGTGCTTGGCCCGGGGAAAGAACTCAGATTCATCAACATTGTCGCCCAGGATATCACCAACCGCCGATTGTTTGAAAACAAGCTTCGCGAGTCTGCAACGGAGGTGAGCCGGTTGCTGGACAATGCGCACGCCGTGATCCTGAGCATCGACAGCAGAGGATACATCGTCGACTGGAACCATCATTGCGCGCAACTGACGGGTTTTGCGAAAAACGACGTGCTGTCGAAGAAGCTGACTGACGTGCTGATCAGCGATACCCATTTTCCGGCGTTTAAGGATATGATGACGGAGATCTTAAAGAATCAGGCGGCGGGAAATTACGAGTTCTCTTTCCGCGCCAGGGACGGGCATGAGGTGATGGTGATCCTGAGCGCCACGCCCCGCACCAACGCAAAGGGACAAGTGGTGGGAGCAACTCTGGTCGGTCAGGATATCACCGAGCTGACCACCTACCGGCGGTCGCTGGAGAAGCTCGTCGAAACCAAAACCGCGGCCATTCAAAGGATTCTTAAAAAAGAGAAAGAAGCCGTGGAAATGAAGAGCCGTTTTGTGTCGATCGCCTCCCATGAATTCCGTACGCCGCTCTCTTCGATCGACTTTGCCGCCAGCTTTATCAAGCGCAACGCATCGACTATTGGCTCGAAGAAACTCAACGAGAAGGTCGAAGTCATCGAAAAGCATGTCAGCTATATGAGCCACCTGATCGAGGAAGTGCTTACCTACAGCAAAAATGAAACGGGAAAGATCCGCATCATCCCGTCGGAAATAGACCTGGAGCATTTTATCAGGGACGTCGTGGAGGAGGTGATCTGCAGCAGCAAGCATTCCCACCATATCTGCGTTTCGAACAATACCATGGGTACCCTGTATACCGATGAAAAACTGCTGAGAAACATATTGATCAACTTGCTGACCAACGCGATCAAATTTTCACCCGGCAAGGAGGAGATCGCCCTCAACGTGCTGTATCACAAGGATGTCATTTCCATCGAGGTTCGCGACGAGGGGCTGGGCATCGCCCGGGAGGAAATGAATAAGATCTTTCAGCCGTTTGTCAGGGGAAAGGCCGTTGCCGACATCCCGGGCACGGGCCTGGGCCTGTCGATCGTGAAGAAAGCCGTGGAGCTCTTGAAAGGAAGCATTACCGTTCAGAGCACCCCGGGAAAAGGTTCCGCCTTCCATGTCACCATACCCCATTGTCTGCGATAGAAATGAACAGGATAAAAGTTCTCATTGCCGATGATCATCAGCTTGTCCGCGACGGCATGGAGGCAATGCTGTCGGCCACGCCGGACATGGACATCGTGGCCATGGTGGGATCCGGCGAAGAAGCCATCAATCAGGTGCGGACAATCAGGCCTGACGTTGTGCTGATGGACATCCTCATGCCGGGCATGAATGGCATTGAAGCGGCCAGGTGGATAAAGGAAATCGATGAGACGATCCGCGTGATCCTGATCACCATGGAAGTGAGCAAAGATTATGTGTCAGCGGGCATTAAATCCGGCGTGGATGGATACCTGCCCAAAAACAGCAGCAAGGAAACGTTGCTGGAAGCCATTCGCGCCGTCTTTGCCGGCGAGCGGTATTTTAACGACGCGATCAAGAAACTGATTTTCGAAGATTTCTATACGGTCGAAAAGCTGAAGAATCCGAAAAAAGCGCTGCCCAATCAACTGACGAAAAGAGAGCGGGAGGTGCTCGCCCTGGTCGCGGGCGGAAAGTCAAACAAGGAGATCGCGGAAGCGCTGGATATCAGTGTAAAGACGGTGGAGACGCATAAAACGCACATCCTTATTAAACTCGGACTGAACAACAACTCGGAGCTTGTCCGTTTTGCCATCAAGAATAAAATAGTTTCACTTTAAAGACGCCGTATGACCTGAA
Source organism: Chryseosolibacter sp. (assembly GCA_036383235.1). Taxonomy (GTDB): domain Bacteria; phylum Bacteroidota; class Bacteroidia; order Cytophagales; family Cyclobacteriaceae; genus Chryseosolibacter. The sequence continues at coordinate 703 of DASVOT010000377.1, read as the reverse complement.
TCAGAAACTCCTGGAGGCATTTGCCTTTCATTTGAAGAAAAACACTTAACCCCATGAAGACTTACTTTAACGGAAAGGAAATCACCTCTTTTCTGATCATTTTCCTTTTCTTAATGCTGATGGTCTATTCCTGGATCGTCAATGGCTGAACCTGAGGATCCGGATTTCAGTGGCTTTTACCTGTTTTAATTCCGAGTCATCTTCAGCGGCAGTCGATATCAGATCCACTATTGCCAACTGCCTCTAATTGCCTTTTGTCAATTAATAAGGGTAATAAGGCTATCATCTCCACACATCCTTAGACCCGTATCTCCATATATCCATATATCCGTATCTCCGTATATCCGTATATCCGTATCTCCGTATCTCCGTATATCCGTATACCCCCGTATACCCTATACGGACTCAGGGTTTCGATATCTGCCAGCAGCGGCCCTGGATCACACGAGGACATGAATTTTGAATAATTTTTCCCGGACAACAGTGAAATCTTAATTAACTTCCGGATCCTAAAACGAAAACCCTTCACCATCCTGCCCCGCAGACGTGCAGCATTTAAAATGATCCAACCATGAAGAATCCAATCCTCAAAGTTCTTTTTACACTTCTCCCCGCCCTTGTATTATCCTGCTCGCAGGGAAACAAGGATTCGCACGATGAAGGCCTTTCGTCGTTCAACCTGCAACGATTTGAGAACCATGTG
>DASVOT010000376.1:0-4201 GCA_036383235.1 Chryseosolibacter sp. | reverse complement strand
CTGGAGCTGATCGCGTATCATACCTCCTTCAATTTGGGAATTGTATTGGCAGGCATCGGAATTTTGCTGACGATCGGGGTCTTTACCATCAGCTCGCAAACGCTGCGAGCGGCGTACACCAATCCGGTCGATAACCTGAAAAGCGAATAATCAAAAAAATAAAAAGGGAGCGCGAGTCAAAACGCGCTCCCTTTCTGTCCTGCTCCGATCATTTCACCTGGAGGTTTTTCTTCTGCTTTTCCATTTGCTTTTCCAGCTCCTTTTTATCTCCTACCAGGACGAGTGTCATGTTTTCATAGTTGAAGTAATCTTTTGCCATCTGTTGAACCTTCTCCGGTGTGACCGCGTGGATGTTTCGTACCCGGTCCGTGAGGAAGGAGTCGTTCAGTCCGTGAAAATCGATAAAATTCAATTGGGATATGATCCCCTGAGGGGTGGAATTCTGAAGGACAAAAACCCCTGCTTCGTAATTCTGGATTCCCTCAAGCTCCTTGGGGGAGGGAGGTTCATTCTGCAATCGCTTTATTTCCTTCGCTATTTCCTGGATGGCGTCGCCGGTGTGTTCAGTGGTAACGTCGGCTTGCTCATACCACATGGCCGTCCGGTACCCAGTGCTGATCACGCTGCGCGGTGAATATGTGTATCCTTTGTCTTCCCGGATATTGGCAGTTATCCTGGAACCGAATGACCCGCCCAGCAGGGAGTTCGTTACTGAAAGAGGAATGTAGTCCGGCCTGGATGGATCGAGAGTCGGAAGCCCCAGTATGACCGTTGTCTGCGGCGCTCCCTGCCTGTCAATGATGGCGACCTCATTAGTTGTTGCCGCATCGGCTACGGGAAAGTTGACTTCCGGCCCTTCTTTCCATTTTCCAAAAGCGTCTTCAACAGCCTGATTGACTTCCTTTTCGTTGAATTTTCCAACGGCGTATACAACGGTTCTCTTTGCTCCGAAATTTTTATCGTAGAATTCTTTTACGCGCTCAAGCGTATAGCCGTCAAGCATTTCTTCTGTGGGGAACAGCCTTCCGTAAGCATGATCTTTGTAAATGATGGAGCGGAATTTTTCAATTGCCTGCGCCTGAGGAACGCTCTTCTGGACGGTTAGTTCCCTCTTCAGGTCATTCTTCAGGCGTTCGATTTCACTTGACGGAAAAGACGGATTAATAACGACATCCGCTAGTATCCGGATGAGGTCCGGAGCAAAATCTGACAGAACGCTTCCCGAGATGGTGGTCTGATTCGGTCCCGTGGAAATGTTCACCTGGCCACCCATGGCAGCGACTTTTTTAGAAATTGTCTTGAAATCCATGGTTGTGGTTCCTTCGCGCATGAGGTTACCCGTAAGGTCCGCCAGCCATATCTCATTCGCGGCCTCATGGATATTACCGGTTTTCACTATCACATTTACGTCGACTTTGGGGATGTTTCCATACTGAACGAGTGTGGCCGTCAGCCCATTCGCGAGTACCTTGCTTTCTTTCTCAGGAAGCTTAAAGTCTTTGGGTTCGCCTCCCGGTGGGGGCGTCTGTTTTTGGGCCTGAACGCCAGAGAAAGACAGGCAGGCTATCAGGAAGATGACAGAATATCGATTCATGATTTTCATTTTAAGAGCTCGTAAGAATTTCTTGATCAGGGATTCGCAGCTTTTGGTTCAACGATGAGAATCGTTCGGTTTTGCGGCCGCAGATAATTCTCGACCGTCCTTTTAACCACGTCGGGCGTAACGTTCCTGAACTCATGTTCCAGTGAGTTGATGCGCGAGGGGTCATCATCAAACAGGGCGAAAGATGCCAGCAGGTCTGCCGTACCAAATCCGTAAAGCTGGCCCAGGTTGTCATAAAGGCTCGAGCGCATTTTCACAATGGCGAGATCGAGCTCCTCTTTTGAAATTGAATCTAATTCCGCCACGGCGTTATCAACCTGTTTAATAATAGAGTCCGGAGAGATTTCCGCGTCATGGATCACGTCGGTCATCCACAGCATCGGCCCGTTGTAATTAAACATATTGCCGAGATAATTGATGCCTCCGCTGACCGCCCCTGTATAGCCTTTTTCCTGAACGAGTTTTTGATACAGTTTGCTGTCATTGCCCTGCACGAGAAGCTGATCGATAAGACCCATCGCATAATACTCGGGGGTGTTCCTTTCAGGCATTTTATAGGCAATGGCGATCGCTGGTTTATTCGCAAGCCTGTCTTCTTTAGTGAAACGCTTTTCCTTCGTCTGACTTGGTTCGGTAAGATCCGGTTTTGCCGGCAACCCGACGGCAGGGATACTCCCAAAGTATTGTTCCACCCATTTTTTCGCATCGGCGGGATTAAAATCGCCCACGATAGCAAGCGCCGCATTATTCGGCGAATAATAAGTCTTGAAAAACTGGTCTACATCTTCAAGTTTCGCCGAGTCAAGGTCATTCAGGTCGCCATAAAAATTGTGGGCGTTGTACCAGTTCTCATTAGCGTATTGCGGCATGTCAAGCCATGGAAACCCTCCATAGGGCTGGTTGAGTACGTTCACTTTTACCTCGTTCTTTACCACACCTTGCTGGTTCGTCAGGTTGGCCTGCGTAATGTCAAGCCCGCGCATGCGATCCGCCTCGGCCCAGAGAGCAGTCTCCAGCTTGTGGGCAGGCATGATCGCAAAATAGTTGGTATAATCAAATCGGGTGGATCCGTTTAAGACCCCGCCGTTTGTCTGGACCAACTTTACAAATTCCATCTTGCCAAGATTCCCGGAGCCCTGGAACATCATGTGCTCAAACAAGTGAGCAAAGCCCGTTCTGTCTTTTGGTTCGATCCGGAAACCAATGTTGTAATAAACCGCTACCACCACCGTTGGCGAAGTGTGATCTTCCGACAAAACAACCTTCAAGCCGTTGTCCAGTTTATGATAGTCCACGGCAACCTTGAAGGAGGTGTCGGAAGCCTTATCACCGGAACAAGAAACAAGAGCGGCAGTTGCCAGAAGAAGGCAGACGATTCTTTTCATTTTCGATATCGGAAACATGTTTGATGAGTTTATTAACGAAAGATACAATAATTGAACAGTCGCGTCATCAATTGCTAAGAAAGACAAAAATCCGGGCAGCTCAAAAACAGTTGTTCATTTCCAGTCGGATCCCGGGGATCGAATATCCTGGAGGATTGTGGAAACGCTAACATTCGCAGCCCAGCTGAGGCGAACGGATTTATAGCCGTGATGGCGTTGAGCGTCTGGCAGGAAATATTAAACCTTTTCCTAACGCATCCTGGGTGACGCCCGTGATTGCCCGTTTCAATTTTGAACATGCTCTTCCATGAGGCGTATCTAAGAGCAGATTGATGTTAGTCTATAATCTGCTTCCGGCATTCTCCTGAAAACATGATTTCGCAGCCAGGTATGCGGTGCTCCAGGCCGATTGGAAATTAAACCCGCCGGTCTCGCCGTCAATATTCAGCACCTCGCCTGCCAAAAAAAGTCCCTTGACCTTTTTGCTCTCCATGGCCGGGATCTCAACTTCTTTCAGGTCAATCCCTCCGCAGGTAACGAATTCTTCCTTGAATGTCGTTTTGCCCTTTATTTCAAACGGGCATCTCAAGATATTTTCGAGCAGCTTGTTCAGGTTTCGGTTGGCAGTTTCGCCCCAGACTTTTTTTTCGTCTATCTCCGCCAGGCTGCACAGTCTCGTCCACAGGCGCTGCGGGATTCCGGAGAACGGGTTGTTATGAACCTTTTGCGTAGGCGCGGAGAGTCTCTGTTCGTGAAGACGGCGCCGCAGGGTTTCTTCTGTCTCCGGACCAATCCAGCTCACGAGCGCCGTAAAAGTATAATTCACGGCGTGCAAGTGTTCTGCCGCCCACGCCGACAGCCTGATCACCGCAGGCCCACTCAAGCCCCAATGTGTTATGAGGAGGGGTCCCTGTTGCCGATAATTTGTTGAAGCAATCCTCACCTCCGCTGATGGAACCGAAATGCCCATGAGGTCGGCAAATATTTTCTTTGAATCATTGAACGTGAACAATGAAGGAATAGGCGCCTTGATGGTATGACCCAAAGCCTCCAGGAAACCGTATGCCTCCCGTTTGGGACTGCCTCCCGTAGTAACCAGTATCCTTCGGGCTGAATAATTGTTCCCGGCCTGAGTCCGCACGTTGAACGATCCATTGAGCGGCTGGATCACGTCGACGCTTTCTCCTGTTCTGATTTTTATCTTTAGACGTTG
>DASVOT010000375.1:0-1816 GCA_036383235.1 Chryseosolibacter sp. | reverse complement strand
ACAGCGGTTCGACTTTGTCTTCTTTACCCATCAGCATGTAAAGTGCCGCCTGATTATTCATCATGCTGGCATAATCGGGATTGGTTTTTCCCAATCGTTTCTCCATGCCCAGGTAGATCGCTTCGGCTTCAGGATACTTTCCCATCTGCTGATACAGCAGCGCCAGGTTCGAGAGGAAGCGGAGATGGTTTTTGGATTTCTTGTTTTCGAGTTTTTCCGCCACGTCGATGGCCTCCCTGAGCGAGACCTCGGCCTGCTCAAACCTGCCAACCGACTGAAAAAGCATCGCCTCGTTATTGAGAATGATCGCGTAGGGCATGGATGCTTTCAGGTTGTTCTGGCGGATGATGGAAAGGGCGTCGGCCAGGGTTTTTTCCGATTCGTTATAGCGCCCGAGGTTGTACTGCAAGACACCGTAATTGTTGAGCGACGATGCCATCCCCGGATGTTGCGGGCCGAAGATTTGTTTGCGGATGTCGATGGCGCCGGTCGTAAATCCCTCCGCCTGTGTGAACCTCCCGGTCGTGGCGTAAAGCAACCCTTCGTTTGAAATGGTTTTGAGGTAACCGAGGTCTTCCGTCAGGTTGCTTTCCTCATAGATCTTTTTCGCGGCTGCAAATTTCTTTTCGGCCATCGCATAGTTGCCGGACCCGTATGCGAGCTCGCCGGCTTCGCGCTGGAACCGCGCGCGTTCTTCGTCCTTCAGTTCGGTATTATTGTAATACGATGATCCCAGGTTGATAAGGGACGACGCTTTTGCCATGCGCTCGCCCTTTTCCTTTATATCAAATAGCCCGGCATTGTCGCTGACGAGAATGGCGTAATCAAAGTCCGTTGAGTCGAACTCGGCCCGGGCTTTCTCCATGTTCTTCAGCAGCGAGGACGTCGCCTTGCTGAGGTTTTCTTTTGTTGCCAGCGTTTTTGCCTTGCCAGCAGCGGCGTTTTTAAGATCTCTCAGCAGTTGGGCGTTCAGCTGAAAGCTTACGATGCATAGAATCAACCCACTTGCCAGTACGCGGATCATAAGAAAATATTTTTAACGAATGTACGAACGATATACGAAATGCTGCCCGATCACCTCTCCGTCAGAAATTATCGCATTCCCGGTAGGCCTTGATCACGGCCAGCTCGCCTTCTTTGCCTGGAAGAGCGTTGCCATGTTCCATTCCCCACACACCGCGGTATCCTTTGGTGTAGACATGCTGGAAAATATTTTTGTAGTTGATCTCCCCTGTGCCGGGTTCTTTCCTTCCCGGGTTGTCGCCGATCTGAAAGTATCCGATCTCGTCCCAGCACATGTCAATGTGGGGGATCAGGTGTCCTTCATTTCGCTGCATGTGGTAGGTGTCGTAAAGGATCTTGCACGACGGGCTGTTAACCGCTTTGCACAAGGCATACGTCTGGTCGGAGTGCCTCATAAAGAGTTCGGGCGTGTCGCTCAGCGGCTCGAGCACCATCACCAGTCCATGGGGCTCGAAGATCTCCGCGCCGCGCCTGAGCGCATCAATGACATTCGCCGTCTGAATGCCCATCGGAAGATTGCGCTCGAAAAATCCCGGCACCACTGTCATCCATTTTCCATTCACGCGCTTCGCCGTCTCCACGCATTTGCGGCACGTGTCGACGAATGTATCCTTGAATTCCTGTTTACCAGTGGTGAGGGAGATCTTCCAGTTGTCGCCGCCGTCCACCACGAAGACGCCCATCGTCATGCCGAGGCGCGCGAGCTCCTTTCCGATCTTTTCCTGCTCTTCGACTGGTCGTCTGAGCATTCCGTTGTCTTCCACAGCCCTGAAGCCCTGGTCGTACATAAATT
>DASVOT010000374.1:0-3591 GCA_036383235.1 Chryseosolibacter sp. | reverse complement strand
CTTCCGCCGCTTAAAAATTTTCTTCCCAATACCTTGTTTCCCTTGCCTGGCCAGGTTGAAGGCCTTAACTTAAAATGGCGAATCAGTCAGCGTTCGCGGCAATCTCACCCATTGTCGCCCGGCTGCTGCTAAGCCGGTTCTTTCACCAAACATTCGGTTATGTTTAAAAGAAGAGACTTCATCAAGGGAACGCTGGCAGGAATTGCCGGAGTCGCCGTTGGCAGCGAGCATGCCTTTGCAAACATCATCGTCCCTCAGAAGCGTAAACTGGGGGTCGCCCTCGTCGGTTTAGGTTATTACAGCACCGACCTCCTCGCGCCGGCATTGCAGATCACAGGACAATGCTACCTCGCCGGCATTGTCACTGGAACTCCGTCGAAAGCCGAAACCTGGAAGCAGCGGTACAACATACCGGACCGGAACATATATTCCTACGACAACTTTTCATCATTGGCCAACAATCCCGGAATCGATGTCGTGTATGTGGTGCTGCCTCCCTCGATGCACGCCGAATACAGTATTAAGGCCGCGAACGCGGGCAAGCACGTATGGTGCGAAAAGCCCATGGCCATGACGGCGTCGGAATGTCAAAGCATGATCGATGCGGCAAAAAAGAACAAGGTCCAGCTGACCATCGGTTACCGGATGCATCACGAACCGAATACGCAGAAGATCATGCGTTTTGCAAAAGATCTTCCCTACGGAAAGCTTGTGAGCTTGTCGGCGGCCGCCGGGTATTACGAAACCAGGACCACCCATTGGAAGCAAAAGAAAAACATGGGCGGCGGCGCCATGTATGATATGGGCGTCTATCCGTTGAACGCGGCGCGCTACAGCTCCGGAATGGAACCGATTGCCGTGACGGCCCGCGCCTCCACAACGCGTCCCGCCATATATACGGAAGTGGAAGAAACAATGGAATTCGACCTTGAGTTTCCGGGCGGGGCTACCGCAAAATGCGAAACGAGTTTTGGCAAAGGATTAAACGATCTGAACGTAAAATTCAAAGCTGGAGGGTATACGCTTTCACCTTTCCAGGCATACAGCGGTATCGACGGCGAAACCAGCGATGGCATTAAACTCAATGAACGCATACCCAATCAACAGGCGCGTCAGATGGATGACGACGTGATGGCCATCCACAATAAAACGACACCGCTCGCGCCGGGCGAAGAAGGATTGAAAGACATCAGAATCGTCGAGGCCATCTATCGCTCGGTGAAGGAAAAGAAAAGGATAGTCCTGGCTTGACGGGCGTTCGTTTTCGAATCGGTAAACGGACCGGAAAGGAGACCGCTTGTGCGGCGTTGCTTTTTTTTACACGACTGGCTGTTCCGGCCTTTTGATTTCTTACCGGGAACAGTTACTTTACTTTAAAATTTGCGCCGTTGGCTTCAGACGCGTGTGCTTTTGAAGTTGATCCGATGCGCTTAAACATCAGCTTTCACTACAACCACTTTCCTTGAAATCGAAGTCCTTTATCCTCATTCTTGCCGTGGTGGTCACGCTCCTGGCAGTCGTCTATTTCTATAGCCCGTCCCACTCGGCCAAAAAAGAGTGGACCGAATATCTGGGCGGACCGGACCGGAATCATTATTCGACGCTGGATCAAATAGATCTATCGAACGTCAACCGCCTGGTGAAGGTATGGGAGTACCACACAGGTGATAGCGGGCAGGTGCAATGTAATCCCATCATCGTGGATGGGAAATTGTATGCGGTGACCGCCACCGCCGAACCGTTTGCGCTGGATGCCGCGACCGGCAAGGAACTGTGGCGTATTAGCGATTCGACCGGCAACAATGTGATTGTCCGGGGCGTGTCGTACTGGGAGGACGGCGATGACAAACGGATTTTATACACACGAGACTCATGGCTATGCGCTGCAAACGCGCTCACAGGCGAACCGGTGCTATCGTTCGGAGATAAGGGGCGGGTAAGCTTGAAGTCCGGACTGGGTGAAACGGCAAAGGATAAGTATGTGAACTCGCGCACGCCGGGCACCGTATTCGAAGATCTCATTATCATGCCGCTGAGCCTCTCGGAAGGTGCCGACGCGGCGCTGGGACACATCCAGGCCTTTAACATCCGCACCGGCAAGCTGGCATGGGTATTCAGGACGATTCCACAGCCTGGAGAATTCGGTTACGACACCTGGCCGCCTGATGCCTATAAAAATACCAATGTGGGCGCAGCCAACAACTGGTCAGGGATGGCCGTTGACCGCAAACGCGGCATTGTTTACGCACCGACGGGCTCGGCGGGATTTGATTTCTATGGTGGGCCGCGAAAAGGCAGCAATCTTTTCGCCAATACCTTGCTGGCGCTGAACGCCAGAACCGGAGAACGGATCTGGCACTTCCAGTTCGTCCACCACGACATTTTTGACCGCGATGCGCCTGCTCCTCCAAACCTGATCACGGTGATGCACGACGGAAAGAAGACCGACGCCGTAGCGCAAGTGACCAAACAGGGTTTTGTATACCTGTTCAACCGCGAGACCGGCGAACCGTTATTCCCTATCGAGGAAGTGCCCGCTCCTCCTTCCGATGTGCCGGGCGAAGACGCATGGCCCACACAACCGCTGCCCACATCACCCTTGCCCTATGCGCGGCAGACGCTTACCGCGCAAGACCTGAATCCCTACTCTTCAAACAAAGATTCGGTCCTTATCACGTTCAGGAACAGCCGTTTTGAGGGACCGTATACTCCCCTGTCGCGCAGAGGTTCGATTGTTTACCCCGGCCTTGACGGCGGAGCGGAATGGGGCGGCGCTGCCGTCGATCCGGACGGGATCATGTATGTCAACAGCAATGAAATGGGCTGGCTCATCAACCTGACTGAAAGACAACCAAAAGCCGGAAAATATGTTAGCCCTGGCGAGCAAACGTACGCCCTGAACTGTTCCTCATGTCACGGCACTGAACGAAAGGGCGACGTGGCAAGTGGCTATCCGTCACTTGTCAATTTGAACAGCAGGCTCCAGCGCGATCATGTGCTGGACATCATCACAAAAGGCAAAGGCCGAATGCCGGGGTTCCAGCGGCTCACAGCGAATGAGAAAAAGAGTCTATTAGCCTTCCTGTACGGGGAAAAGGAAAAACCCGCCAACGGACTGGAGACGCATATCGTGCAAAAGGAGGTAACGGACGAAAAGCCGACAGAGTATAGAATTTCCGGCTACACCAAATTCCTGGACAAGGACGGCTACCCTGCCATTCGCCCTCCATGGGGAACGTTGAATGCCATCAATCTGAATACCGGCGAATATGTCTGGACCAAGACCTTTGGCACTTACCCGGAGCTCGAGGCCAAAGGAATTCCGCAGACTGGCTCCGAAAGTTACGGAGGACCCGTTATCACGAGGACGGGTCTGCTTTTCATCGCCGGCACCAAGGATGGAAAATTCCGCGCCTACAATAAAGCAACCGGTGATCTTGTCTGGGAGACCACCCTGCCGGCAGCCGGTTTCGCAACACCGAGCACCTATGAAGCCGACGGAAGACAATTCATCGTTATTGCGTGCGGTGGAACCAAGCTCGGCGCCGCCAAAGGAGACAGCTACGTAGCCTTCGCGTTGTCCGAGTAAGG
>DASVOT010000373.1:0-3901 GCA_036383235.1 Chryseosolibacter sp. | reverse complement strand
AAACGATCGCCAGCCTGACCCACCCGCGTCCACGATCGTCGTAACGCCGACGCGAAAGGTAAATCCGTCGGGCGGGATCGCCGACGTTCCGTTGCTATACGCGTGATCGGGCTCCGTTCCATAGAACACGTGGCCGTGAAGATCGATCAGCCCCGGCACGACATAGAGACCCTTTGCATCCACCACCTGCCGTGCGCCGCGCGCATCGATATTCTTCGACACCAGCGCGATCTTTCCGTCCAGGATCGCGACATCCATGACGGCGTTGATGTTGTTTTTAGGGTCTATCACCGTACCGCCCTTGATCACGATGCTGTAGGGCTGCGACCAGCCATCAACCATGGATGACAGGACCAGGACAACGAAGAAAGAAACGATCAGGTGCAACTTTGGATTCATGGGGCATGTGTCTAAGCTTATGAAAGATGCGTTGTTTCAGGGAGATTACAAACAGCAATTTATATGAATGGGTGAAAGGGATGCACACTGGATTCCAGCGCTGCCCGTCAATGATCCGGATGCGCACTTCGCTTCAAGGGATTGCCTCGTCGTCACGCACGCGACTGGTCACGACTAGACTTTTGACAGGACTCTGAACGGAAAGAGAAGGATCGCCCCCACAAGCTTAAACACGAGCTCAAGGGTAAGACCGACAATCCTGAACGGAAGAAGGATGAGCCACACGAGGGGAAAAAGAAAGAGTACGAGCAACGCCAGAGGCCAGCAGATGACCAGCAGGATACACCAAAGGACAAGCGAAAGGAAGAAGCTCATGTTCAGTTTTCCCGGGAATCGCAAAATGCCTGCCAATTACAAAAAATTCCGCCAACGACCTCTGTGATGGAATTGTGGCACGGCTGCAATTCATAATCGCACACCACGCTGTTCACGACTGTACAGCCGGGAACAGCCTTGCATGTAGCGCGTGAATGAATGATTGCCACCGCCTATTGGATCCGCCGGGGCGCTGAATCGCCGCCCTTCAGGTTCTGACCGAATCACTCTTCGCCTGCGCCGATGCGTGTCCGCAGTGAAAAATCCAGGCGACATCAATTGCCTCCGGCAGTCGGGGCAAACTCCGCATCTTTACTGTCTCCGGGCGTCAGGCCATCACCCGTTATACTTTCAAGCCATTGGGCACCAGTGGCAGTGTATACAGCTTTTTCCCGGTCGCGTTCACGATGGCATTGCGTATAGCCGGGGCGATACCGAAAATCGGCGTCTCCCCTGCGCCCGCAGAAGGGATGTCGGGGCGGTTCAGCATCACCGTCTCCAGCGCCGGCACGTCCGAAAATCTCGGAACGCGGTACCTCGACAGGAAGGGATTGAGAATCTTGCCGTCCTTAAAATCGATCCATTCAAAGAGTGCGCCGCCCAGGCCCATGATCACTGCGCCGTCGATCTGGTTCTGCAGGTGCGCGGGATTGATAATCGCGCCGCATTCAAAGGCGGTAACAGCGCGAAGAACTCTGATCCCTTCGTTGGGGCGGTCAATGGCGATCTCCGCGCAGGTGGCAACGTACCCTCCTTTTTCCGTTCCGCACGCGATGCCAGCGCCGTGTCCTTCCCTTGGCCCGGCCTGCGACCATCCGAATTTTTCCGCGGCGGCTTTCAGCACATTGATCATGCGTTCATCCTTCAGGTTGCGGAGTCGGAAAGCGAGCGGATCCATTTTCAGCTCCAGCGCCAGGTCGTTCATGATGGATTCCCTCGCGAATGTGTTGGCCGTGGCAGCCAGGCCCCGGTAGGAGCCCTGACGCAGAGGGGAGTCGGACGGATGAAACTGGATCTTTTTATTGGCAACCTCGTATGGCGTCTCGATGCCGGACCCACCCGAGTTATAATTGTGAAATTCCCATGACGTGACGACGCCGTTTTTATCCGATCCTGCCTTCACGTCAATGACCCCTCCGGGTCTGAAATAGGCCCATGTGAATTCCTCCTCGCGCGTCCAGACAACCTTGACCGGTTTGTTGGCTGCCTTTGCCAGGCGCGCGGCCTCGATGCCTGCTTCGCCGGTGTGTTTCCCTCCGTATCCCGATCCAGTGTCGGGCATGATCACGCGGATATTATCTTTCGGAATGTTAAATGCCTCCTGGAGTTCTTCCTGCACGCCGAATGGCCGTTGTGTACCGGTCCATACCGTCAGCCTGCCGTCCTTCCATTCTGCCACGCCGGCCCGCGGCTCCAGTGGGGTGTGGGCGATGTAGTCGATGTAGAACGTTTGGTCGATGCGGATGTCCGCTTTGGCGAAAGCGCTGTCCACGTCTCCGCTGGAATCCGTGTCGCGCGCATTTGTCTCCGCAGTTTTTTTCAGGTGCGCGAATATTTCACCACGTCCGGGCTGGGGGCTTGGAGTCCACTCCGCCCGGATCTCGGCGAGGGCGTGCGTGGCTGTGAGCGCGTCCGGTGCCGCCACGCCTACGAAGTTTCCATCGTGAACCACCACGATGTCCTTGATGCTTTTCGCACCGCTGACGTCGACAGAAGCGAGCGCCGCCCCGTAGGAAGGCGCGCGAAGGACTTTCCCGTAAAGCATGCCGGGCAATTTCATGTCCGAAACATACTTATGCGCACCCGTCACAAACGATTCCCCGTTCACTTTCGGAACCGACGTGCCCGCCACTTTCCATTTCGCAGGGGGCGTCACAGGAGCGTTGTCATCCACGCCCCGGAGAATCTCTTTTCCGCGCGTAAGCTGACCGATGTTTATCTTTTGCTTCGTCTTCTTGCTTGAGACCTCGCCATCGGCGATCAGCAGGTCTCCACGTTCGGCCTTCCATTCCTTTGCCGCCATCTCCAGGAGAACTTCCCGGGCCGTGGCCGCAGCCTTTCTCAGCTGGGGCCCCATAAACGGAGTGGAACGGCTGCCGAATGTGCCGCGATCGTACGGCGTGACGTCGGTATCACCCATGACCATTTCGATGTTCTTCATCGGAACACGAAGCTCTTCCGCGACAACCTGGGCCAGGGATGTCCGGATGTTCTGCCCGACCTCGACCTTGCCCGTGTAGACCGTGACCTTCCCGTTTTCTCCAACGTGTATCCATGCGGCTACCTGATCTTCGGGAGTCTTCGCGTCATCCGTCAGCACGCCGGCGACGCTCTTGTAGGTCGTGAACGCGACGGCGACGCCGGCACCCATCACGTGGAAGAATCTGCGCCGGTTCATATTGAACTGGTAGATGGGCGGCTCCTTCAGTTCATATTGCTCCGGGGCAATGAGATCATTATTCTCTTTCCCACTCATAATTATATTTTTAAACGTTAGCGGCTTCCTGGATAGCTTTTAGAATGCGAGGGTATGTTCCGCAACGGCAGATGTTGCCTTGCATCGCCTCGGTGATCTCCTGCCGGGAAGGGTTGGGATTCTTTTCAAGCAGGCTTACTGCCGATAGGATCATTCCCGGCGCGCAATACGCGCATTGGAAGACATCGACTTTCAAAAACGCTTTTTGCACGGCGTGAAGCGAGCCGTCTTTTGCCAGACCCTCGATCGTGGTGACCTGTCGTCCGACCGCGCTTGTGGCAGGCAGGATGCACGAGCGCACAGCCGCTCCGTTGATGAGCACCGTACACGCGCCGCACGCGCCTTCTCCGCATCCATACTTCGATCCGGTAAGATCAAGCCGGTCGCGCAAAACGCTCAACAGGCTTTCGCCCGAATACGCATCGACCGTATACTTCTTTCCATTCACCTGTAGCTCCATATAGGGTTGATTTTGGTTGCCTTCACGAATATACGGAAATATGGGTATAGGGGTATAGGGCATAGCCGTCAGGCTAAGAGATTAGACAGGTAAACAAACGATTGCGCCCTCATTTTTTCGCGCCTCTATACTCTTTCAGGAAGAAAGAGCTAAGGGTGCCGGGCTGGGAAGAAGCCGGCGTTCCGTTTGCG
>DASVOT010000372.1:0-1714 GCA_036383235.1 Chryseosolibacter sp. | reverse complement strand
GATTCAGAAACGCAGGAGAGTGTTTTTGTTCACGTCAACGGCCTGATTGATCGTATCAAGGAAAACAACAAGGTCACCTTTGAAGTGGAAATGGGACACAAAGGTCCCAATGCAGTGCGCGTGAAGCTTGCCCATTAGCGGGTACGCTATCGGCCCGCGCCAGTATTCATTGTGAATGGCACTCTGCGGCTACATGCTATAAGCTCGCCATATCAATTACAAACCTGTAACGGACATCTCCTTTCAGCATCCGCGAGTAGGCTTGATTGATGTCTTTCATTGCAATCATTTCGACATCGGAAACGATGTTATAGGATGAGCAAAAATCCAGCATCTCCTGTGTCTCAGGAAGGCCTCCGATGGAAGATCCTGCGATGCTCCTGCGATTGTTGATGAGTGAGAAGGGCCTCATCTCCAGTGCCTGCGGGGGCACCCCGACGAGGATGTGGACACCATTTGTCGCCAGCAAACGCAGATACATATTCATGTCATGCGGCGCCGAGACTGTGTCGATAATAAAATCAAAGTAAGATTTCAGCGGTTTGAGTTTCTCGGCGTCGGTCGTCAATACGAATTTTTGAGCGCCAAGCCTTTTGGCATCCGCTTCTTTTGACGGCGACGTGCTTAACATCGTGACTTCGGCTCCAAAAGCAGACGCAAACTTTACAGCCATGTGTCCAAGACCGCCCAGACCGAGTACGGCGACCTTATGACCTTTTCCGACCTTCCAATGGCGGAGCGGTGAGTAAGTCGTGATACCGGCACAAAGCAGCGGCGCAACCCCCTGCAGGGGAAGGTTGGGCGGTACCCTCAGCACGAAGTCCTGATGCACCACGATCTGGTCTGAATAGCCTCCGTAGGTTGGAGTCTTTCCATCCTTCTCACGGCTGTTGTAAGTGCCCACCGGGCCATTGATGCAATATTGCTCCATTCCCTGCTTGCAGTTCTCACACTCGCGGCAGGAATCTACCAGGCAACCCACAGCCACCAGGTCGCCGGTTTTAAATTTCTTCACGTTCGCGCCGGTCTTCACCACCTTTCCGACGATCTCATGTCCCGGCACCATCGGGAAGATAGACCCGCCCCACTCATCGCGAACCTGGTGAAGATCGGAATGACAGACACCACAGTATAAGATCTGAAAATGTACATCCTCGGGTCCCGGACTCCTGCGCTCGAATGAAAAAGGAGCAAGGGCCGCTTTTGCGCTTAACGCTGCATACCCTTTCGTGGCGATCGCCGTGTTGCTCCTGGCTGTTAGTACACTCATAAAATAAATTTGTCCTTATAAAACCACAGGTTGGTAAAGATGGTTTATTTGACGTTATAATTTCGGTAAAATTTTTCGGCACAGGGTTACCCTGTTTGCTGATAAAAAGACGAAACAGTCTGCAAAGAATTGGAACACCCGTGCATTAACTTTATTTACAAAACGGAGGACCAACTTACTTAAAGTAACAGTTTAAGTAATATTTAACTCAATTACTGATCCAGATATGGAGAAAAAATTAACGCCTCTGATCTCAGCGGAAGATGTTTCGGGTTTGCTGAATGACCCGCATGTTGTGGTTATCGATGCGCGCGGCGGTTCCGATGCCCGCGAGCGCTATGAGTCCGGGCATCTTCGGGGTGCCATCTTCATGGATCTGGAAACACAGTTATCCAACAGGGTTCCGGACGCACGGTTGGGCGGCCGTCATCCCTTGCCTGATGT
>DASVOT010000371.1:0-1861 GCA_036383235.1 Chryseosolibacter sp. | reverse complement strand
AAAGTTATTTTAACCGACAATAAAAAAAATCCATTTAGACATTAAATTCAGCAGATGCTCAGACTCACACCGGTTGTCAAAAATCTGATCATAATCAATACTGTGATCTTTCTCCTGCAGGTAATCATTCCCCGCCTTCATATCACCGAATACCTTTCGCTTTGGAATGTCCGGACTGAGTATTTCAAGCCTTACCAGCTGTTCACCTACATGTTTGTCCACTCACCCGATGGCTTTTCGCATATTTTCTTTAATATGTTGACCTTGGTGTTCATTGGTCCCATGCTGGAAGGGTATTGGGGAGGAAGGCGATTTCTCATGTTCTACGTAATTTGCGGAATCGGGGCAGGGGTGTTCAACGTGCTCATGGATTTGTTTTTAGGGATGGGAGGTTTTAGCATTATGCTGGGGGCGTCCGGAGCGATTTACGGCGTTCTCATGGGTTTTGGGATGATATTTCCGAATATGGAGATCATGCTGCTGATCCCTCCGATACCCATTAAGGCAAAATACCTTGTTTTCCTGCTGGGTGGTATGACTTTTCTACTTGATCGCAGCGGAAATGTGGCGCACTTTGCGCACCTGGGCGGCGTGATCGTGGCATTTATATTGATTCAGATTTGGCGTAAAGGCGGAAGCTATTAGAAGCTATTATTAGAGTTTATGTTCGAGGAATTCAAAAACGCTTTTCAGAGGTACAACAATGGCCACGTCCAATTGATCATTATCAACCTGGCCGTCTTTGTCGTGATGGGCGTGATCATGGTGATCATGAAGGTCAGCGGCCTTGGCGACCTGTGGTCGGTGATCCATGAACAGTTCCAGATCCCCGCGCGTTTTTCGGAATTTGTGGGCCGTCCCTGGACGCTTTTCACCTACATGTTCATGCATGACCTTTCCGGCATCCTGCATATTCTCTTCAACATGTTGATTCTGTACTGGTTTGGACGGCTTTTCGTCGAGTACCTGGGAAGCGACAAGGTAGTAGCCATCTATTTGCTCGGAGGACTCGCAGGGGGAATTGCGTATCTCCTCGCTTACAACACCATTCCTTACTTCGTTGCCCAGACGGATGCATACAGGATCGGAATGGTTGGCGCATCTGCCAGCGTGAATGCCATCGTAGTGGCCACCGCGACGCTTCTTCCGAACTACACGTTCTTCCTCCTGTTCATCGGTCCTGTGCGGATCAAATACATTGCAGCCGTAATCGTATTTCTCTCTTTTCTCGGAACGGTGGGAGATAACCCGGGCGGGAATATCGCCCACCTGGGCGGCGCTTTAATCGGATTCATATATATGAAACAGCTGCAATCGGGGATCAACTGGGGCGGCTGGATCACCGTGACGCTGGAATGGTTCAGAAACCTCTTCAAAGAAAAACCGAAGGTGAAAGTTTCATACAGAAAGGAAAAGCAGGGACGCAGCAAAACATCGACGACCGATAAAGCGTCATACACGCAGGAGGAGATCGACCGAATCCTCGACAAGATTTCAGAGGGTGGCTACGAGAGTCTCACCAAAGATGAAAAGGAAAAGCTTTTCAACGCCTCCAAGAAGTAATTGATCGCAGCGTTGCGCCGGCGCTCATCGGGAGAGGAGCGAAGCGATGACGAAGGCCGCAGCGGCCGCCGCTGCACCCACCACCGTAACTCTCATCGTTCCCTTAAAGAGAGGCTGGCCCGTCAGCTTGCTTTTTATCAGTCCGAAGACGATCAGGCAAACAAGGGTTATGACGGTTGAATAAGCCAATCCTACCACAGCGTCGGGGGTGAAAAAATACGCGCTTAGCGGAATCAGGCCGCCGATGACGTAGGAGATGCCAATGATAAACGCGCTCTGATGCGCCCGGTTCTTGTCG
>DASVOT010000370.1:0-5991 GCA_036383235.1 Chryseosolibacter sp. | reverse complement strand
TGCGTGACGGAAGATATAAAGACTGAGGGAACATCTTCCGGAAGCTCCTGTTTCAAGGCATCCATAAGCTCTTCATCCAGCATATCGGATTTCGAGATCGCAAGGAGTCGCTTTTTGTCCAGTAACTCCGGGTTATATTTCCGCAGCTCATTCAGCAGGATCTCATATTCTGCCCGGAGGTCCTTTGAGTCTGCGGGAATGAGGAACAGCAGCAGCGGGTTTCGCTCAATGTGCCTGAGAAACCGGATGCCAAGGCCTTTTCCCTCAGCTGCTCCTTCGATGATGCCCGGAATGTCGGCCATCACAAATGACAGCCCGTCCCGATACGATACTACTCCAAGGTTCGGAGTCAGCGTGGTGAAGGCATAATCCGCAATCTTGGGTTTGGCAGCCGATACCACCGACAGCAACGTAGACTTTCCGGCATTCGGAAAGCCGACTAAACCAACGTCGGCGAGAAGTTTTAGTTCAAGGACGATCCATTCTTCTTTCCCGGATTCTCCGGGCTGCGCATGAGTGGGCGCCTGGTTCGTGGGTGTGGCGAAATGCGCGTTGCCTTTGCCGCCTCTCCCCCCGGGAGTAAGAATGAATTCTTCAGCGTGCGTATTGATCTCACAGATCACGGCTCCTGTACCGGCATGGCGGGCGACCGTTCCGAGCGGCACTTCGATGATCTCATCTTTGCCGTCTGCACCGGTTCGGTCTTGTTCCTCTCCCGGTGAACCCGCGGTGGCGATCACATGTTTCCGGTATTTGAGGTGCAGCAGCGTCCATAACTGGCGGTTACCCCTGAGTACAACATCGCCTCCCTTTCCTCCGTTGCCGCCATCAGGCCCACCGTGGGGCACGAGCTTTTCGCGATGGAAATGGACGCATCCGGCCCCGCCGTGGCCGGATCGGGAATTGAACTTTACGTAGTCAATGAAGTTAGGAGACGACACCTAAAGATGTTTTATACCAGCAAACTCTTGTCTATCTCAACACAAATGTTCTTGAAAATATTTTCGACGTCTCCCACGCCGATGACGGAAGAGTACTTGTTCTGCTTTTTATAGTAGTCCGCGACAGCGGCGGTTTCCGCTTTATAGACGGCGATCCGGTTGTCGATCACCTGTGGCCTGGCGTCATCCGGCCGGTTCTCTTTTACCGCTCGTTCGCCGAGTCGCTTTCTAAGTTCCTCTTCCGGAACGATCAGCTCGATGAGTACCTTAATGGGAGCATGCTTGGTTGCCAGAAGGGTATCGAGAGCCTGGGCCTGCGCAATGGTTCTCGGGAATCCGTCGAAAATGATTCCGCCGGTCGTGCCGCTGTGAGTGATCTTGTCGTCGACCATGTCAATCACCACTTTATCGGGTACGAGATTCCCTTTGTTCATGTAATCCTGGGCGAGCTTGCCGAGCGGACTGCCTTCCTTCAGGTGCTTTCTGAAGAGGTCACCCGTGGAGATATGGGTGAGCGAATATTTTTCGATGAGTTTTGCGCTCTGAGTGCCTTTCCCGGCTCCCGGAGGGCCAAAGAGAATCAAATTGACCATTTAGAGTTGTGAATTTTTGGTTGTGTGGTTTACGGTTCGGCCTGCAAAGTACAGGGTATTTAAGTTCGCATCCAAACGCAGGAGGGAAGTTGTCTGCCCATGAATGGTTTCCTGAATGGAAGCCTGCTATTTTTTTTTCGCCTGAAAAATCTGGCGGTAATTTCTTCCAAGCCCATCGTAATCGAGGCCGTAACCGAGCACAAACTCGTTGTCGATGTCGAAACCGACAAACTGTACACCGATATCCTTTTCGCGAGCCGGCTTTTTGCGCAAGAGCGAAACGACCTCAACCGACTTTGCTCCCAAGCCTTTCAGTTCGTCTACGATTTTCCGCAGGGTCAGGCCGGTGTCCACGATATCTTCGATGATCACGACATCCTGGTTGTAGAGGCTTTCCTCGAGGCCGATCAATGTCCTGAACTGACCTGTCGAGCTGACACCTTCGTATGACGACACCTTTACAAATGAAACCTTGCAGGAGAGCGTGACATATTTCAGCAGATCGGCGGCGAACATAAACGAGCCGTTCAGCACGGGAAGAAATACGGGGTTTTTTCCTTCGTAATATCCGTTTATCTCCGCCGCTAATGATTGCGTCTTACGCTTGATGTCGTCCTCTGCTATAAACTCAACGAACTCTAGTTCTTTAATCTTCATGCCACTCTGGAATCGGGGAGGCAAAGATAAAAGAATTCACTCAAAAGCGTCTCTCTCAGAAGGAATCATCCCGGGCGAAGTTGTTTTTCCTGTACATCCACTGTCCCTGCGTGAAATCCGGAAAGTCGACGGATTCTCCGCCCAGGCTGATGGACGTTTCAGAGAGCGGTGTGATGGCACTCCAGGCTACGGCATCGTAGACGTCTTGCGGGGTAGGAATCTTTCGTTTGACCGATTCCACAAACGCGTTGAGCACAAACCAGTCCATTCCTCCGTGGCCTGCGCCTTCGGCATCCTGTCCGTATTTTTTCCAGAGGGGATGATCGTATTTTTCGAACCACGCTTTCGTGCTCTCCCAAGTATGCGGCTCCTTGCTTTTTCCTTCGATGTAGATGGATTCGTTTACGTCCATCCAGATTCCGCTCGTTCCCTGTACGCGGAAGCCCAGCGAGTATGGCCGGGGCAGGTCGGTGTCGTGCTGCAAGAGGACGGTTTCCCCGTTGGCACATTTGATCATGGTGGTCACCACGTCTCCGAGCTTAAAATTGACTTTGGCGTTAGGGTGATTTTCGCCGCCGTTCTTCACAATATATTCGTGAAGGCCGCGCGCCTTTGACGCGTAGGAAACCAGTTCGGTAAAACGGTTACCGCGGTTGACGTCGAGCATCATCGCCAGGGGACCGACGCCGTGCGTGGGATAGAGATCTCCATTCCGGTTAACGGAATGCCAGGTGCGCCACTGCGCTTCCGAGAAAGCCTTTTCTCCGAATTCGACGCCGCCTCCCTGTCCCTGTTTTCCGTCATTGAACTTGATTGCCCTCAGGTCGTGCTGGTACCCGCCCTGCAGGTGGATGAGCTCTCCGAAAACATTCTGGCGGACCATGTTGAGAACGGCCATAACATCCCGGCGGTAGCAAACATTTTCCAGCATCATCAACGGCATGCCTGTGTGCTCGGAGGTATGGATGAGTTGCCAGCATTCCTCAATGGTCATCCCGACGTTCACTTCACACCCTACATATTTTTTCGCGTTCATGGCATCGAGACACATGACGGAGTGCCATTCCCAGGGCGTTGCAATAATCACCGCATCGATTTCCTTGTTATCGAGCAGCTTCCGGTACCCATAGGGGCCTTCCAGGATGACGGCCGGCATCTTTTTTCCGGATTTCTTTACCGCCGCCAGGCTCATGTCGATCATCCGCTGCTGGATATCGCATATCGCTACCACGTCAACGTCTTTGCGCCGGAGCGCAAGTTCAAGATGGTTCTGCCCGCGCAGGCCAACGCCGATGAAACCCAGCCGTGCTTTCGCACCCGTGTCCTGGGAAAAGACTGATGAAGAGGGAAGCACGCTCAATGCACCGGCAGCCAGGGCAGCGTTCTTCATGAAGGATCTCCGTGTAAGGTCTGTCTCGCTCATATAAATTATCGGTAATCGGTTATTAGTACCAGGCTAAGGTACGAAAGAAAACTTTCCGGATCAGGTGGAACGGGTTCGGGAGGCATAAAATAAATGACCCTCGAAGGGACAGGCATTTACAAGTCTTTCATGAGCCACCCGTATAACTCGATCATGCTTTTGATGTCATGCTTGTGTACTTTTTCATTTGGCGTATGGGGGTGCTCCTGGGGCGCGCCGACGAAACACCAGTCAAACGGATAAGGAGACGTCTGCAGCTCGCGGCCATCGCTCGATCCGGTACCTTCTACCTCCAGCTGAAAATCCACCTTGCGCCTGCGCGCGATTTCGGTAACGCGTTTGAGGTATGCCCGCCTCGGGATATTGCGGTCCCTCAGGGAGACGACCACACCTTTTGCCGGATGCACGCCATCCGTTACCCACGTGATATCGGCAATGAGCGCCTGCCTTACCGACCACCGCTCGTATATGAATTTGGCAAGGTAGGGCACCGATCCGCCGCCATGCTCTTCCCACGAGCTGAACACAATGACACCGTCGCGAAGATTTTCTGCCACCATGAGGGCGGCGTAGACACCAAGCCGGTTATCGATATACGGCGACTCGATGGTTGTTCCGGAGTCGCGAAAATCCGGTTTGTAGGTAAGGGTCGTGCCGGGATCAACGGCTCTCGGAAACTTGTATAGCGCATGGTTATCCTGATCGTATTCGAGCGTGCATTCAATCGGGCCGAGAGAATCTGCGCCTACCAGGATGGTGCCGGGCTCCGCGTCCGGACTGCCGATGGGAAGGAGTTGATTGCCGTACCGAACGGTGAATCCAACGCTGTCCATGTGCGCAAAAATTGCTGTGCGCGGATTTCCGAATTTAAGGATCATGCAATCCTGGAACTCTTCTCCGCAGTATACCTCCGGCTCGGCCGCCCACTTGCTTTTCTTTTTCCCGATGTAGTTCAGAAGAAAGTCGCGCATTCCTGCTTCCTCCCCGGACGGAGCGTGTATGGCGCAAAGTTCCTTTAACAGTTTCATCCGATAAATATCATGTTATTTGAATAAAGGGAAAATAACGCATTAGTTCTTTACACAACTTTATTCTAAATTTTCATGGGGAAAAATGGTATGGAGGATAACCTGTTCGTATTGGGCGAACGCAATTCGATTGCCAACGTGTTTTTGTCGGAATTGCGGGATGCTGTCCTGCAAAAGGACCGGATGAGGTTCAGGAAGAACATGGAACGCCTGGGTGAGCTGCTGGCGTATGAGGTCTCGAAGCAATTGGCTTTCGAATCCAAAATCGTCAAAACCCCGCTGGGCGAACTGCCCATTCAGGTGTTGAAGGAGTATCCGCTGCTGATTACGATCCTCCGGGCCGGTATTCCGTTTTATCAGGGATTTCTGAACATCTTTGATCGATCGGACAGCGGGTTTATCGGCGCCTACCGGAACGAGAACGGCCGCACTGTGACGGTAAACGTCGATTATTTGTCAGTACCAACTGTTCATGGAAAAGTGATCGTCCTGATTGACCCCATGCTGGCAACCGGGCGGTCGATATTGGATGCGCAACGCCTGCTGCTGGCGAAGGGCACCCCTTCGCGTTTGTTTGTTGTTTCAGTGGTAGCGGCCCCCGAGGGCATCCGATTGTTAAAGGAAAACTTAACTTTGCCATTCTCTCTCTGGACGTGCGCAGTGGATGAAAGGCTCGATTCATCATTTTACATCGTACCCGGTCTGGGCGATGCGGGTGACCTGAGCTTCGGCATCAAACATTAACAGTGGTTTATCACGCGAGCAATTATGTGGCAGGAAATTCTTAGGGCGATTCCGGTTTATTTTTCTTCTATGCTTAAGTTTATTTTTGGCCCGCTGGGCGGGTATGCCGCCGGGCTGAATTTGATCACCACCGTCCTGGTAACCGTGGCAGGCATGATGACCATGGTTCTTTTGTTCACTTTTTTCGGAGAATGGATCAAGGCAAAAGTGTTCAAGAGATTCCGGCGCAGGCATGTGACGCGTGAACGCGCGCAGAAGCTTGAAAATCTCTGGAAGCGATATGGTCTCGTGGGCGTCGCCCTGCTCACTCCGATCATCCTCACCCCCATTGGTGGCACGCTGCTGGCCGTGAGCTCGGGAGGTTCAAAAGACAAGATTATCTTCTATATGTTCGTCAGCGCATCCTTTTGGGCTGTCGTCTTCACCGTGGCAATTTATTTTTTCGGGGATACTGTCTTGCCAGATTTTATCAAATGACAGGCGCTGAGTGCAGGCTTACGGCTGACTTTCGTCCGGGAGGATATCGATGTCGCGGATGAGTACACGCCTGGCGATCTTCTGGCCTGTCGTCGTCATGGCGAGGCCGCCGAGGGCGGTTTCCTTAT
>DASVOT010000369.1:0-5942 GCA_036383235.1 Chryseosolibacter sp. | reverse complement strand
GCAGATCTATGTTTGATTACCTCATTGTCGGGGCCGGTTTTGCGGGAAGTGTGTTGGCGGAGCGCCTGGCAAATGTGTTGGAAAAGAAAGTTTTAATTGTAGATCAACGGGACCATATCGGGGGAAATGCTTACGACTACTATAACAAAGACGGCATCCTGATCCATAAATACGGTCCGCATATTTTTCATACGAACGCCAGGAAAGTGTTTGACTACCTCAGTCATTTCACGGCGTGGAGACCGTATGAGCACAGGGTTCTCGCCAGCGTCGACGGGCAACTGGTGCCCATGCCCATCAACCTCGACACCATCAACAAGCTTTACAGCCTTCACCTCAATTGCCAGGAGCTGGAGGCGTTCTTCGAATCGAAGGCGGAGAAACTTCAGAAGATCGTCACCTCGGAGGATGTGGTGGTGAGCAAGGTCGGGAGAGAGCTGTACCAGAAATTTTTCAGGGGATACACCCGCAAGCACTGGGACCTGGATCCGTCCGAGCTCGATGCCTCTGTTTCCGCTCGCGTACCGGCACGCACCAGCCGGGATGACCGGTATTTTACAGACACCTACCAGGCGATGCCGGCCCAGGGCTATACACGGATGTTCCAGAAAATGTTGTCCCATCCGAACATCAAGATCATGCTCAATACCGATTACAAGGAAATCGTGGATGTGATCCCCTATAAGACGATGATCTATTCGGGCCCCATCGACAGCTATTTCAACTATTGTTACGGACGGCTGCCTTATAGGTCGATCGAGTTCCGGTTCGAAACACATGAAACCGAATTCTTCCAGCCGACAGGCACCATCAATTATCCAAACGAGCACCCCTATACCCGTATCACGGAATTCAAGCACCTGACCGGTCAGAAACATCACAAGACATCCATCGTGTACGAGTATCCCCAGGCGGAAGGCGATCCGTATTATCCCATCCCGCGACCGGAAAACGCGGAGATATACAAGAAGTACCAGGATTTGGCCAAGACCATGACCAAGACATACTTTACCGGGCGCCTGGCCACTTATCGGTATTACAACATGGATCAGGTGGTTGCGCAGTCACTCTCGGTATTCGAAAAAATTACGCAGTCGCAATCCGAAAAACATATTAATGGAGAGAAACTCTTCCAAAAGGCCTGAGATCTGGGGCGGACTGGAGTGTTCTTTCAACAGGGTAAAGGATCTTTACATGGATCAGCTGCACTATTGCGAGCACTACCGGCGAACCGCCCTCGACATTGAATGCATCGCGGCGCTGGGTATAAAAAAGATCCGCTACCCGGTCATCTGGGAGCGCCTTCGTTCCCGTCCCGGCGACGCCGTCGACTGGAATACAGTAGCGACACCGTTGGAAGACCTTCGCCGGCGCGGCATTGAACCCATCGCCGGACTGGTCCACCACGGCAGTGGCCCCCGCTATGCCGATCTCCTCTCGCCATCCTTCGTTTCCGGCCTCAGCCACTTCGCCGGGGAAGTAGCCCGCAGATTTCCATGGATCGAATACTACACACCCGTCAATGAACCGCTTACCACCGCTCGTTTTTGCTGTCTCTACGGGTTGTGGTTCCCCCACCGGCACAGCGATCGCGCGTTCGTCCAGGCCCTGCTGAATGAGATGAAAGCGGTGGTGCTGTCCATGCGCGCCATCAGGCAGATCAATCCCCACGCGAAACTCCTGCAGACGGAAGACCTTCCGAAAATTTACAGCACCCCGCACCTGAAATACCAGGCGGATTTCGAAAACCAGAGGCGATGGCTCACCTTCGACATCCTCTGCGGAAAACTGAACCGCGACCATCCACTCTGGAATTATTTTCTCGAATCGGGGGCAACTGAAAGCGCTCTCGCCTTCTTCACCGACAACCCGTGCCCGCCTGATATCCTGGGACTCGATTATTACGTCACCTCCGAGCGCTACCTCGACGAGGCGCTCGAAAAATATCCGCGCGAAAAGCACGGAGGCAACCACCGCGAGAAATACGCGGATGTGGAAGCATTTCGCGTGAAGCATGACCAGCCGTCCGGAATAAAGGTCCTCCTGCAAGAATGCTGGGACCGGTACCGGCTGCCCATGGCTGTCACCGAAGTTCACATCGGTTGCGATTCCGATAACCAGATCCGCTGGTTCGCAGAGATCAAGGACGCGTGTACCCATCTTTTGCGCGAAGGCGCCGACATCAGGGCCGTCACCGCCTGGTCATTGCTGGGATGTTTCGGCTGGGATTCCCTGCTCACCAGGCAGACGGGAGAGTATGAACCGGGAGTTTTCGACATCCGCTCCGGATCGCCAGTAGCTACGCCGTTGGCCGAGTACCTCATGCACCTGGCCAGAGACCCGGCGTACGTCCACCCCGTAACCATGGAAAAGGGCTGGTGGCGCCAGGAGGACCGGTTCCTGTATCGGGAGATTGTTCTCGATCCGTCATGCGGGGCGCGATGACATGCGTATGCGATAAGAGTTGAATTCGCATTCATTTGGATGAAGCCGGGAATGGAAATTGCAAAACGTCTGCAAAGAAACTGTTATGCAAAAAGGAGGGAAGAAACGGCCACTTCGGCCGCCGCAACGCCAGAACAAGCCCGGTCTCGAATCAAAGATGAAGCCCGTCCCCACGAGCGTCAGCGGTCAGCCTCCATCGGGAAAGCTGCGCGGTAAAGTGGCCTTTATTACGGGTGGCGACAGTGGGATCGGCAGGGCCGTAGCCGTGTTGTTTGCACGCGAGGGTGCGCGGATTGCCATTGCCTACCTGAACGAGCACACAGACGCGCACGAAACCCAAAGACTCGTCGAATCCGCCAACAGCGAATGCCTGCTGATCGCCGGTGACCTCGGCAAGGAGATCAACTGTACCCGGGCGGTGAACAAGGTGGTGAAGCGGTTCGGCGTCATCGACATCCTGGTCAACAACGCTGCGGTACACTTTGAATCAAAGCGCCTTGAAGACATCCGTACCGAGCAGCTGCTTCAGACGTTCTCTACCAACTTCTTCTCGTACTTCTGGATCACGCGCGAGTCGCTGCCCCACATACCGCAGGGCGGCTGCATCATCAACACCACCTCCGTCACCGCCTACCGGGGCAGCCCGGGCTTGATTGACTACGCCTCGACCAAGGGCGCCATCGTGAGTTTCACCCGCAGCCTCGCGTCGAACCTGGTGAAGAGAAAGATTCGCGTGAACGGCGTCGCACCGGGTCCGGTGTGGACACCGCTCATCGCTTCCACCTTCAAACCTGAAAAGGTCTCGGATTTTGGCAGCGACGTACCCATGGAGCGGGCAGCTGAACCGGCGGAGATCGCGCCGAGCTTCCTGTTCCTTGCTTCCGCCGACGCCGCCTTCATCACCGGACAAGTGATCCATCCCAACGGGGGTGAGATTGTGAATGGATAACTTTATGCTCATCCGCTGACGGCTGTGGAAAAGATTTCTTCGAAGAGCCGTTTTCAGTTGGAATTGAATCGGCATATTATTTTAATACGCCCGGTAACTGATTTTTTTTCGGAAGGGGTGCTACATATTCGCATTGGAGAATGCGAAAAGCTGAGAAAAGACCCTTGATAAACCTGATCCGGACAATGCCGGCGGAGGTAAGCTGAAAAAAGATTTGAGAGGGCGCCTGAACAAGGCGCTCTTTTTTGTCCGTAATGTTTCCGCCCTATAATGATAAATGCCTTCAATTTATTATGACCGCGTCCGTGGTCTGTACTTCCCGCAAAAGAAGAGCAGGAAGAAGCGTTTGCGATACCGTCGCTTCAAGTCTCTAGCGTCATTGGTGCTTTTATCGGAGATGGGCTGAGCACTTCGTTCTGGTATTTTCCTGGAAAGAGGAACCGGGCAAACCGTGCCGCAATCCCCGCGGTATTTGATGCAGAATCCGGTCAAAACTTACATTTCATTTTTTTTTGCGCGAAGGAAAGGGCGCGACGCAATTATTGAATGATTTTTGTTTTGAACAGGCGGATAGCAATTCTCTGAGCGAAAGATCCGGGAAGCGGTTGAACCCTGCAGCGATCGGTTGCGTTTAGCACCGCAAAAGATGCAAGCGAAATTTCAGCAAAAATAGTAACGGTCCCGCGCGGTTCCATGCCGGACTTCTCTCAGGAAAAAAATTGGAAAAGAATATGAATAAACGGAAGGCAAGCTCGTCGCCGGTGGACAGGCGGTGGCCGGAAGCAAAGGTGCGCGACTGGTACCAGCAACGCGGCTGGCTATTGGGTTGTAATTATGCACCCTCTTCGGCGGTGAACCAGCTGGAGATGTGGGAGGCGGAAACATTTGATCCTGCCACCATCGAGCGCGAGCTGGGGTGGGCTGAAAAGCTGGGATTTAATTCCATCCGCGTGTTCCTTCACAACCTGTTATGGGAGGACGATGCGCAGGGACTGATTCAGCGGATGGAGAAGTTTCTTTCCATCGCAGACAGCCATGGCATCGGCGTGATGTTCGTGCTGTTCGACAGCGTGTGGAATCCTTTTCCCGCCAAAGGAAAGCGCGAATACAAGATTGGTGTTCATAATTCCGGCTGGCTTCAGAGCCCGGGACTGGACATCCTGAAAGACACAAGCAGGCACGACAGCCTGGAGGGTTACGTGAAGGGTGTCATCGGTCATTTTGCCAACGACAGGCGTGTCCACATCTGGGACCTCTTCAACGAGCCGTGCAACCGGAATACGGCCTCCTATGGCGCGCATGAGCCTGAGAACAAAGCTGACCTCAGCCTGGCCCTCCTGGAAAAAGTCTTCCGTTGGTCAAGGGAGGTTAATCCGGCACAGCCGCTTACGTCGGGCGTGTGGATCGGGGAGTGGAGCGAGGAAAAAATAAAAGCGCTCGACCGGTTCATGCTTGAAAACTCCGACGTGATCAGCTTCCATAACTACGAGTCGCCGGAAGAGATGGAACGTCGCATCAAACAGCTTCAGCGTTTCAATCGTCCGATCATCTGCACGGAATATATGGCAAGGGGAATGAACAACACGTTCGAGAACATCCTTCCGGTCTTCAAAAAGTATAACGTCGGCGGATACAGCTGGGGACTTGTCGCCGGCAAAACCCAGACCAACTACGCCTGGGATTCCTGGTCAGTCACCTATGACGGCGAACCCAATCTCTGGTTTCACGACATCTTCAGGCAGGACGGAACTCCTTACAAAGAGGAGGAAGTCAATTTTATCATCCGGTTCAAGGAGGGCACGAGGGGAGTGGCCTCTAAATAATTGCCGCGATCCTGACCACCCTTCGGGCTCGTTGCCTCACGCTTTCTCAAACCTCCTCGTCAGGGCTGGCGTGAGGCTGATGGAGATGAAGAACGCGGCAATTCCCGTCACGGTTATGTTTCCAAGCTGCAGGGGGTGAAGTCCGCTCAGAATGCGGACGGTGGCGATCAGCAGCGTCAGCGCGGCCACAATGAGCCAGTATCGTGAGTTCACTTGCGTTTTCGGATGTGGATCGGAAGGTAGCGCGGAGAGTACCCACGCGATTGCCGCGCCACCCGCGAGCGTGCTCAAATGCTGAAGGATCCGGCACACGGGAAAGCCGACGCCGAAAATGTTCACGACGTGTTTCAATGAAGGGAACAGGATGACGAAGTACCCGTCGCGATGCGTAAATCCATCCCAGAACAAATGAGACGCCGCGCCTATTATTATTGAGACGATGACAACCGGCCAGCGCTCAGCGAAGTATTGATTCCAGTTAAAGCTTTTGAAGACCGTCAATCTCCTGCTGAGGAACGCGGGAAGATTGTCAAACAGGCTGTCGCGGACTGCGTTGTGAAACACGAAGGCCAGGAATAGCCCCACCGGCAGGTCAAAGAAAAAAATGCCGGGGAGGGTGTGGCTGTAATGACCTTGTATCTTCATCCGCAGAAAATATTCGAAGTCCGGCGTCATGCTCCCCAGCACGAGTCCGGTGGCCGAGCTCCATT
Organism: Chryseosolibacter sp.; assembly: GCA_036383235.1. Lineage (GTDB taxonomy): Bacteria > Bacteroidota > Bacteroidia > Cytophagales > Cyclobacteriaceae > Chryseosolibacter. The sequence continues at coordinate 15 of DASVOT010000369.1, read as the reverse complement.
TTCCTGAAAAACGGT
>DASVOT010000368.1:0-2198 GCA_036383235.1 Chryseosolibacter sp. | reverse complement strand
TTACATTCTGTTCAAGCTCAAAGAGATAAAAAAGGTGAGGTTCTATCTTAGTACGAACATGCTACCTGAGCTGCTTGGGAATAAGTGCCACTCTCACCCTTTTTACTTTCAAAGGTCAAATCTAATCGCCCGATTCATCTGAATGTCAAACATAGGAGAATAAGGTTAGCGTGTGCGTCGTTAATGCTGTTCACCTTGAAGCCATGTTCAGCGGGCAAAATGATCGTATTGTCAACGGTCAATTACCCGTAATTGCCCGTTGTCAATTCCTTCAGCCATCACTCTCAGGGATTTCCCCTAGGTTATTGATCCATCCCTTGCTTCCTGGCACGCGGATCTTAAGCGAAAATCGGTAAAAAGGCCTTTTCTGTGATAATAGGCGACCCGTTGGGCAATCAGGCCCCGGGACTAATAGGGGAATATCTGATTTTTTTAGGATCAGGAATGCCCCTGACGGCCCTGCTTGACGGGCTCTTTACTTTTGACTCGTGAAAGGGAACAGAGGGGCGGATTTTCATCAAACCTTATCCTTGAAATATGAAAAAACTGTTGCTCGCAAATTTCATCGGAATTGTGACCGTGTTTTCGCTCGTTTCATTTTCCGGGCGTGAAGCGCACTACTACGTCGTCATCGGTGCGTTCGCCAAAGAGTCCAATGCCATCAAGTTCACCGGGTACGCCCGTAACCGGTATCTCGACGCGTTTTACAAGTACAATGCCGAACGCAAGCTCTATTATGTCCACGCGATGGAAACAGGCCGGAAGGACGAAGCGAGGAACTGGACGCTTTACCTCCAACACGAAAAGGGATTCAGAGATGCGTGGGTATTCACCAGCCCCGCCGTTGTGGGTGACGTTTCCGGCGTTTTGTTAACGGAAGCGCCCGCGGAAACCGAAGCGCGTTACTCCGGAAACCGGGATATCCCGCATTCGGACTATGGCGACATCGCCTCCGCAAGCGGCTCGGACAACATCGTCAACTATGCCCGGGAACACGATCAGGCGTCGGGCATGGAGGCTGAGTGGACCCATATTGACGGTCTCAGTTTCCTGGCAGGCATGAAGGGCGCGGCCAGCGTCCGGAAAAATGCCGCGATGCCCGGAAATAAAGTATTGACATTTGTGGTGGAAACCGGCGAGGGAAAATCCATTTCCACGGAGGTCATGATGGTTGACTACCGCAAAGCGCAGAAGCTGGCGGGTTTTACCACCGGTGACATTATCGGCCTGCGCAGCAGTAAACAAAACCCGTCCATCACGGTTGTCTGCGATGTGTTCGGTTACGGTGTCGAGACGAAAACCCTGAATCTCAATAGCCTGTCGCGCGCCCGCGATGTAAAACAGAACGCCGAGGGTGTGTGGGAGGTGCGTTTCAAGCTGAAGCCGATGAAGGAAAACGAAATCTCCATCTTGTATAATACGACGTTCTTCACCGACGCGGCGGTGCTGGAGCCTTCCTCGAAGAAGCAACTGGATCAGGTTCTGTCACTGATGAAGGCGAACCCGTCGTACAAAATACTGATCCACAGCCACTGCAATAAGGGATCGCGCCGGACGATCAAGCTCGCCGGCAAAGGGGGTAGTTGCTTTGATATCAGCACTTCGGTCGAGAAAACCGGGTCGGACAAAACACTCACGAAAGCCCGGGGTGAAACCATCAAATCTTACCTCGTCGGCAACGGGATCGACAGCAAGCGCATCGGCGTCTTCGGCTGGGGTAGCCTCGATAATCTTGTAAATCCTGCCAGCGGCAACGCCGCCATCAACGACCGCGTTGAGGTCGAATTAGTTCATAGCTGACAGTCCGCTGCGCGGGCTTCGAAACGGGTGCCGGGTGCCAGATGCCGGGTTCCAGGTTCCGGCGCGCGCAGGGAAAAGGCTTCCGGGAAGTTTCAGACTTCGCGGAAGCTGCGGGAGGGATGAGGGAGGAGTGATGTTAAAGAAACCCTTTCTTTTTGCAGAGCGGACAGCACACCTATTGGACATTCTATTCAATCCCTGACGATTTTAGGCTTCGATGAACTTCCGCGAAGTGAAAAACTTCCCGGAAGTTTGAGTTTGGGGCGGTCCGCTGCGCGGGCTTCGAAACGGGTGCCGGGCTCCAGGTGCCAGATGCCGGGTTCCAGATTCCAGGTGCCGGGAGGGCGCCCGGCGGCAGATCATGGGCCGGTTTAAACAAGTGATTAAAACAGTTGTTT
>DASVOT010000367.1:0-4683 GCA_036383235.1 Chryseosolibacter sp. | reverse complement strand
CCATCGCAAAACCTTGATACAAAGAGGTTTCTGGTTACCTGTTGGGACGCTTTGAGATGTTTCATTTCCTAACTTTTATATTTAGCTAGATAAATCCCCATCTCACGGACTTATCACAGCGCGACATATATCCATATATCCATATATCCATATATCCGCATACCCGTATAGCCCCCTAAAGGGGGATATTCCCATGTTTCTTGCGCGGCAATTTAGCCACTTTATTTTCCAGCATCTCAAAAGCGCGTATCAACTTTGCGCGCGTCTCGTCAGGATAAATTACCTCATCGATGTAGCCGCGGTGCGCCGCCCTGTAGGGGTTGGCAAATTTCCGCGTATACTCCGCGACCTTTTCGTCCAGCTTTGCCTGCGGGTCATCGGCTTCGGAAATCTCCTTGCGGAAGATAATTTCAGCCGCCCCTTTCGCTCCCATCACCGCGATCTCTGCCGCCGGCCAGGCATAGTTCAGGTCCGCGCCAATGTGCTTCGAGTTCATCACATCATACGCTCCTCCGTACGCCTTGCGGGTAATGACGGTCACGCGTGGCACGGTGGCCTCTGAAAAAGCGAACAATAATTTTGCCCCGTTCGTAATGATCGCATTCCATTCCTGGTCTGTGCCGGGCAAGAACCCGGGGACGTCTTCAAAGACAAGAAGCGGAATGTTGAAACAATCGCAAAAACGGACAAAGCGCGCGCCCTTGACACTGGAATGAATGTCGAGCACGCCGGCAAGAGACGCCGGCTGGTTCCCGACGATCCCGATACTCCTTCCGGCCAAACGTGCAAAACCTACCACAATGTTCTCGGCAAAGGTCTTATGCACTTCGAAAAAACTTCCTTCATCCACCACACCGTTGATGACCTCGCGCATATCGTACGGCTGATTTGGCTCCGACGGTACTATTTTATTGAGCGATGGCCTTGACTCGTTTCCGCCGGCGTATGGCAGGAGCGGCGCCCCGTCTTCACAATTCTGCGGAAGATAGCTGACAAGCGTTTTGATCTGGCTGATGCATTCCACTTCATTCGCACAGGCAAAATGCGTGACACCGCTTTTTGTGCTGTGCGCGAACGCGCCGCCTAATTCCTCAGCCGTCACGTTTTCATGGGTTACCGTTTTCACAACGTTAGGACCCGTCACAAACATGAAGGATGTATTTTCAACCATAAAAATAAAATCCGTGATCGCCGGCGAATAGACGGCTCCTCCCGCGCAGGGACCCATGACCGCCGAGATCTGGGGTATTACACCCGTGGCCATGGTATTCCTGTAAAAAATATCGGCGTACCCACCGAGTGAAACGACTCCCTCCTGGATCCGCGCACCACCCGAGTCATTCAGGCCGATAACGGGCGCTCCGTTTTGCATGGCAAGGTCCATGATCTTCACGATCTTCTCGGCATGCGTTTCTGAAAGCGATCCGCCGAAAACTGTAAAGTCCTGTGAAAAGACATAGACCAGCCTCCCATCGATCTTGCCATACCCGGTCACCACGCCATCGCCGAGGTAGTATTCCTTGTCCAGGCCGAAGTCCTTGCTGCGGTGCATCACAAACTTTCCCATCTCCTCGAACGTGCCTTCATCGAGCAAGAGGTGAACACGCTCGCGGGCGGTAAGCTTGCCTTTGGCGTGTTGCTGCTCCATCCTCTTTTCGCCACCGCCAAGCAAAGCCTCCTCGTTCTTTCGCTGCAACTCATCGAACTTTTCCTGCAACGTCGGGTCAGTGATATTTCGTTTCGCCATGGTCTTGCTGAATGGTGGTAAAATAAGTAAATCGCCGTGGAATATAATATTAATTTCCCTGCGCTTTTCAACACAATGGGCAAGATCGCCATTATTGATATGGGCACCAATACCTTCCACCTTCTCATCGCGGAGAAAGAGGGGGGAGTCACGCGGATCATTCACCGCGACTACGAGCCAGTGAAGATCGGCATGGGCGGGATCAACGAAGGCGTTATTTCCGATGCCGCCCGCCAGCGCGCTGTCAGCGCGATGATGAGGTTCAGCGATACCCTGCGCCAGCAGCAGGTGTCGGCCGTTCACGCCTTTGGCACCAGCGCCCTCCGAAATGCGAAAAACGGTCGCGCCCTGGCCGAAGAAATCAACTCCATTACCGGTATCGCTATCCGCATCATATCCGGAGAAGAAGAAGCCGACCTCATCTACTCGGGAGTGAAAGCCGCCCTCGATCTCGGAAAAGATACCAACCTCGTCATGGACATCGGCGCGGGAAGTGTCGAGTTTATCATCGGCGACGCGAGCCAGCTGTCATGGAAACAAAGCTTCGAGATCGGCGGCCAAAGGTTGCTGGAAAGATTCCAAAAGCACGATCCGATCACCCCGCTGGAAATTAAAGCGCTCGACGACTATTTCGAAGAAATGCTTCAGCCTTTGTTCGCAACCTTGAAAAAATTCACCCCGACCGTACTGGTTGGTTCGTCCGGAACATTCGATACCCTCAGCGATATCTTTATCATCCGGAATCGGATTCACCGGACGTTCGAGCAGGCAGAAACTCCTCTCACAAAAGAAGCTTTTTACGAGATCTACGGGGAGCTGGTGCGCAAGAACAGAGCGGAGAGGCTGCAAATCCCGGGCATGAGCGCCATACGGGTGGATATGATCGTTGTCGCCTGCTGCCTGATCCGATTCATCCTCGGCAAACACCCTTTCAACCGTATCCGCGTTTCAACCTACTCCCTGAAAGAAGGCGTCCTGGCAAAATTGTAGGGACGTGACGAATCACCTCCCCACAATCCGCCTGTTTACCTCGACGACCACTCAATGGCTTTCTCAAGTGCAACATCCTTACCGGCCAGCAGATCATCCTTCCCGGTAACCACCAGCACATCGGGGGAATACCCGTACCCTCATAGGTCTGCCCGTCCGCCGCCCTGTAATCACCAACCGAAACGCTGAACATCCACCCGTTGAGCATCTCAAAATTCGGGTTATCGGAAAAGCTGCCGGCAGTGGTATCGCCCATCAGGGTCACTTGATCCAGCCGATCCATAGCCAGGGCAAAAGTCTCGCCCGCGCTCTGCGTAAACCTCGAGGTGAGAAGGACGACAGGTTTGAGGTATAAATGATTGCCCACGGGTGACACATACCACTCTGTTACATCAGTGAAGGCATCGTGCGCCGGGCCATTCCGCTTCCGCGTCTTCATGTATAGCTTTCGCTCCGCCGCAAAACAGCTCGCAACGTATTGAGAAATAGCATCCATCCCGCCGTAGTTGCCGCGGATGTCAACGATGAGGCTGCGCGTATCGCGAAGGTCTGTCAGGATCTTATCCATATTCTTCGCCACGGCATGGCGGGAGTCGGTTCCGGAAAAGTTAAGATAACCAATGTTGCCCGCAAGAATGCCATACCTCATATTGGGGGTCAGCTCGTTGATACCCGTTACATATTTTTTGACAACATCAAATGAATAATCCTCCTGGACTTTCAGGATCGAAAGATTCCCGTTCTTGTAACGCAGCACCCCGCCTGGAAAAACAGGTAGCACGCCGTTGGTGGGATAGAGATTCAAATGGTTGTCATTCAACACCACCATCATCGCCGTCAAAATGTTGTATAATTCTTCGTCCGACATCTGGTCGTTCACCCGCGTTCGGAATTCGTCGTGTACTTTTTTCCAGTCGACACCCTTGACCTCAAACAGTCCGTAATGCGTGTCAAACGTCTTCCAGAAATCCTCGAAATTATTCGTGGGTGTATTCGGTTTTTCAACACCGATCAGCTCCTCCTCACAGGAAGCCATCATGAAAACGAAGGGGAGGATGATGAAAAGTATGGTGCGCAGGTATTTTGTTGTCGTGCAGTTCATGACAGGTTGGATTAGAATTGGTGATAGACATTGGCGAGGAAGGACTGATTCATTGCACGAAAGGTCTCCCCTTGTGCAACCTTGTACCAGCCGAACTCATAGTTCAGCCCTGCTCCCCATTTCTGGTTGATCTGGTAGTTATAGCTTATTCCAAGAGCGGGCGCCAGGTATTTGCTCGGGCCGACCCAGGACGAATGGCCCAGGAAGCCACCGGCCGCGCTTTTGTCAGGAGCGGAAACCGTATTGTCATACGGAGGACGTGCAACAAGCGCAACGAGAGGAATTCTTACACTCGCCGTAAAAGAATGGTGTTCATCCACGCGATGCTGGGTGAGCGCCTCCGGACTGAGGCTCAGGGCATTCATAAGGCCTCCGACCGTCCAGCCGCGGGGATAAAAAAGCTCGTTCATGATCCGTCCACCCACGGCTACCTTGAAGGTTGACTCCTGTGTGGAGGAGATCTTGTAAAACGCTCCCATGGAGACCCTTCCCGCCAGGAAAGACCCGCCGGCGGGAAATTTTTTGTCCTCTGTATTCCCTGAAAGATCCTCTTCCCGGAAGAACATCGTCCGTTCAGGTGAATACTTCGGCGCATTGCCGCCGACTTTTAAATCCAGGTCCATGGAAAACAGGAAGTGGTTCGTTTCAAGATTGTAAAAGAGACGAAGGTTCTTCGGCTGACTCCTGTAGATCAGCGGAGAAGTGTTTTTGTCGAGATAGGTCAGTGACCCTATCCCCATTGCCACCCCTATCCGGTTTTCAAGGGGCATCCACGGCCGTTTCTGGTAATCTTGCGCCTGGGCCATCCCCGCGACCGCCAGGCAAATCATTGTCGTTAGTTTCA
>DASVOT010000366.1:0-9705 GCA_036383235.1 Chryseosolibacter sp. | reverse complement strand
GATTAAAACCAAGCTGACGGAGGTTAAGGAGAAAATAGATAAGATCGAGGAGCGGTTTGCTTATGGCGAAATTGATAGGGAAATCTACGAGAAGATTTCAGGCAAACTGAAAACTGAAATGACTGAATTGATGATACAAATTGATAAGTCGTCTTTGATTTTATCGAACCCATTGGATGTAGTCAATAAAACCCTCGAAATCACATCAAATCTTGTCAATTTATGGCTTTCTGGTGGCTCCAAAGAGAAGAAGAACATCCAAAACCTCCTCTTTCCAAAGGGTATATCCTATGATCGTGAAATTGACCATTATCGAACCGATGAGGTCAATCCAATATTACTTCTAACTCACTCATTTTCAGAAGGCTTAGAAGGGCATAAAAACGGACAGAGAGAAAAATTTCCTCATCTGTCCGGCTTGGTAGCCCCGGCAGGAATCGAACCTGCATCTTCAGAATCGGAATCTGAAATTCTATCCATTGAAATACGGAGCCGGAAATGTTGCGCGGACACCAGCGGCCGGTTTGTGGCACTGAACCTGAACAACACGTGTCATCACCCTGCCATCCGCAGGAACGACTGATCTTTAGCCTGGGAAAACGGTAAACCCTCGGGATTTATCGCTTTACCACAGATTAAGACGCAAAAATAAACGAAAGTTGCAGGCTAAAAAATTAAAAAACGGCTATTTCAAAGCTGCCCGCAAGACCCCATCCGGGTCTCCAACCGGCCATGGACCGTGTTCCGGCAAGGGCTCCGGCCAAGGTTACCGGCTCTTCGGCACGTGCATCTCCAGGAACCTCTTCCTGGTCACGTCCCAGTTGGTCATCACCTTATCGCGGCCGCCGTTCATCCCGGCGAGCAGTTTGTTCGATGCCTGCACGGCATTGTTGAACTCATCGACGGCCTTGTTGTAAAGGTCAATGTCGGCCTGTGTGCGCTTGCTGGCGGGCTTGGAGTCAAACGCCTTCTTCACCTTTTCAAATTCATCGTTCTTCAGGAGGAAATCGCCAATACCTGCCAGCTGATTCGCGGCCTCAAGCTTCTGAAACTCCAGAACCTTCCGGCACGCCGTCACCAGCGAGCCATCCCCTTTAAAAGCTTTCATCGTGTCGACCTTCTGCAGACCCTCTTCCGCATATTTCAAAAGCGTAGTCCTGTTTTGCTCCAGACCGTTGACGTCCTTCCGGTTTAATGCCTCCATCACATAGGCCTCCTGCTTGTATGTTTTGAAAAAAATCAGGTAGAGCTGATGGTAGTACGAATTGACGAGCCCCACCTGGCGCATCTGCTTGTCCAGCTTGCTTTCGCCGTTGCTCACGAGCCGGATGTTATTCTTGCTGGCAAAAGCATTGAAGACCGGTTCGATGTCGTCCTGCGCGTCGCTTAAGACCTCTCCTGCCTTTTCCTGCGCCAGCAGATAGGCCTCCATCTGATCGTATGATTGCTCGGCGATTTCCTCCATGTTCACGATCTTGTGATAGTCCTCGTTAAAGACTTTTAAGAGAATATCCCAATAGGTCTTGTAGGCGTCCCGCAGGCTCGCATCTCCCTTGTAGGGCCGTAAGCGGGTCGCCTCATTCAGCGATTGACGGATTTCCGCAATCACCTCCTGCCGCCTTTTTTCCATTTTGCGGGCCCGGTTGCCGTGCGCTACCTGGCTGATGTAATCCATGTATTTTTTGGATAACTCCTGTTCCCGGGTCGTGAAAAATTTCATGTGCTCAACGGCCAGCTCCTGCGAGAACGAACTGAGGGCAAGCAATACCATAACGAGGGTCGTAAACTGTTTTATCATATCAAGGGTTTTTGGTTAACAGAATTTGATCGCGAAGCACCTGATAGGTCTCCTGAAGATAGATGTCTTCGCTCAGAATCTTCAGCCACCTTACGTTGAGGTCGCGCGCGTAGTCGTCGACCATCAGCCTGGTTTCCTTCGAGGCGCCGTTGCTCACCTCATAGATTTTTTCGGGACTTTCAACCTTCACGCCCGTGCTTATGTCGTATTTCAGCAATTCCTTTCTGTCGGCAAGATATGCCTCCCACGAGAGCGGCTGCGGCTCATTCGTCTTCTTCAACCTTTCGTCAATCCAGGAAAGGGTCTGCTGCAGCTCGTTGAAAGGCGCGCTTGTTTTCAGCCTCTCCCGGCTTTTCGCCTGGAGCTCCTTTTTATCTATCGGCTTGAGGGGTTTGAAGTAAGCGTTCGCGGAAATGGAATCAGCCTTCAGCGCAAAGGGATACTGTGCTTCGTGAAGATCGAGGGCGTCGAAGATATCGGGCATCACGACATCCGGCGATACACCCTTTCCTTGCGCCGACTTTCCTGTGACGCGGTAAAGTCTTTCGGTCGTGACTTTTACATACCCCGTCTTGCTTTCCATATTCGTTTTAGGCTGCGATGGCGGCGTCGGTTGGTCCAGCGGCAAAAGGTTTTGACCAGTAGCCTTTCCGTAGGTCTGGCTTCCCACGATGAGTCCCCGGTTGTAATCCTGGATGGAAGCCGCCAGCACTTCCGACGCGGAGGCGCTGTTTCCATTTACCATGATCACCAGCGGGCCGTCATATATCGTGCCCCGGTTCATGTCTTTAACGGTGACGACTTTCTTGTCGCGGGTGCGCATCATGGCCAAGGGACCTTCGTCAATAAAAATTCCGGCCATGGCTTGCGCTTCATAAAGCGAACCACCGCCGTTAAAGCGCAGATCGAGGATCAATCCTTCGATTCCTTCCTTTTTCAATCTGATGATCTCCTTTGCAACATCATTGGCGCACCGCCCGCCCTCCTGCCCGTCGTCCCATCGGGTGTAGAAGTCTGGCAGATAAATGTACCCTGCCGTGATCTCGCCACGCAGAACAAAAGATTCAACTATATTCTCATCCTGTTCGAGTTTCTCTTTCTGAAGGACGACCTGCTTTTCCGTGCCATCCACTGACCGGACGGTCATTTCCAGATTGCTGTCGTCAGCGGTCGCAAACATTTCAATTACATCGTCAAGGTTCATGGCGCTCACGTCGATCCTCTCCTCTCCCGGCCATTTGATCGCGAGGAGTCGGTCGGACGCATGAAGCATTCCGGATTTCCAGGCGGCCCCACCCGGCGCCAGGGCGCTGATCACCACTTGTCCTTTTCCATTCTCATCAAGCGTAAACCCGAAGTGGTAATCCTCGGTGCTGAGGGCAGCCACAAAATCGTCGTACTGACGGGTCGAAAAAAACGTCGAATGGGGATCGAAGATGCCGGCAAAGGTTTGAAGGAAAGTGTCTGTCATCTCGTTCCCATACACGTAGGGGTCTTTCAGCAGACGGGCAATGGGTCGCAGGCTTGAAAGGCGCACATAATCAACGGCGGCCGAAAGATGTTTTTGAAAGAAGCCTTCCTCCGTGACGGAATCGCGGTCCATCATTTCGCCGAGCCGCGCGAGTATCTGCGACTTCAGCCACTGGCGATGTCGCTCTTCCAGCTTATGCTCGTCCCCGGACCACCCGGCTACGGGATCAAACATTTCCTTTTTGTTCCAGTCAAGCGGCGAGGAAAGAAGGCCGTCAATAAGTTTCCGCGAGCGCTGTAACCCGTATTTGTAACGCGCCTGCAGTTGATCCAGGAATCCGGTGTTTTTCCCATTGACCTCGTCGTCAAGCAGGCTGCGGAAACCCTGCAAGGATGTAACTTCTGCGCTTGTAAAAAATATTTTATCCGGATCCAGGTCGTCGAGTAGCTTGTCAAACAGGTCTGCGGAGAATTTGTCGTCGATGACCTTTGGCTCGACGTGGTTTTCCAGGAGCGATTTTCTCAGCCAGTTGATTTCCTGCCTTATGTTTCGCTTTTGTTGTTGTGCGCTGGCCGTGAGTCCGGGCCAGATCAGAATCAGGACGAGACACGCGGAGCGAAGTCCGTGCCGCTGAAAATCACTTTTTCCGGGTCTTTTTTGAACATCACGCATGAAAGCCGGGTCAAATTCTTAAGCGAAATGGCAATTTTACTAGCTTCGGAATACGAATATAAAAATTTCATTCGCATGACAAACCCCCTCCACGCCGAGATCCTTAAACTTATCAAGGACAATTCCGGGAAACCCGTGGCGGACGCCTGGCTTGACTCCTACCTGGGAAATACGCATATCCGTTATCCCCTGAACAATCCCACCCTCCGCACGATCGCGCGGGGATGGATGCGCGCGCATCGCGACCTGAAGCCCAAGGCTTTTGCGGATCTGCTCACAAGTCTCATCGAAGGCGAATCGTGTACAGAAAAAATGATGGCGGGGATACTGATGGGATACTCCGCCAAACCACAGCGGGATTTCGACCCGGCCATCTTCGACCGGTGGCTCGATCACCTTGTCGGGTGGGTCGAGGTCGACACCGTCTGTACGGGAGACTTTATCACCACACAACTCCCGGCCCACTGGACAAAATGGAAAAAACTCATCCTCAAGCTTTCGAAAGATGCGAACATCAACAAACGACGCGCGTCACTGGTTTTATTCTGTTCGCCCTTGGGCCGCATCCGGGATGACCGCATCGCCGAAGTTGCTTTCAGTGTCATCGACCGCCTCAGGTCGGAAAAAGAAGTGCTCATCACCAAAGCGGTCTCCTGGGTGCTGCGAACGATGATTAAAAACTACCGCGAGGCGGTGGCCGGCTATTTAAAAGAAAACGCCGATGCGCTTCCGAAAATCGCCGTGCGCGAAACAAGGGCCAAGCTGGAAACGGGCAGGAAAAGGACCAGAGCGTGAACGGATCGTCATTCATCGTGCAACTTCCCACCGTTGCATCTTACAAGAAGGAGAGAAGATAGCCGGCCACAGCTCCTCCTGCCACCACAAAGGCTGTGTTCACTTTCCGGAAATAAAACGTAATCACAAACCCCAGCCCTGCGATGACCATCGTTCGCCAGTCGTGCAAAGTAGCGGCTCCCATTTCGAGCGCGACGGCGAAGATGATGGCGACGGACGCGATGTTCACCGTGTCGAGAAACGAAGACATGACTGCCGACCTCCGCAGTCGCGGAATGAGGGGATTCAGAAAAGCGACGAAAATAAAAGAAGGAAGAAAGATCCCCGTCGTGGCGGCGACGGCCCCACCTGCGCCTCCGAGTTGCCATCCTATGAATGTCGCCGCGGAAAACACCGGACCGGGGGTGAACTGGCCAACGGCGATGGCGTCGATGAGCTGCTGTTTTGAAAGCAACCCCTTCGCTACCAGCTCGGCGTCGAGAAATGCAAAAAGCACATACCCGCTCCCGTAAAGGATCGCGCCCACTTTCAGAAATATCAGGAAAATTTTCCAGTCCGGGCCCTCATTTGCGCTGGGGACAAAAAGAAAAACAGCGGGTGAAAGCGCGCGCAGCGACGCCGGCGTTTTCACCAGGTAAAGTAAGACGCCGACCAATCCGGCGCCGAACAAGACAATGATTTCGTTCACACCCGCAAGTGTGATTCCAAGCGCGAGAACACCAATGATCCCAAGGGCAGTGGACTTCAGCGCCTTCTTCCCAAGTGAGATCATCAATGCGACGATGACGGAGATGATGGCAGGTTTGATGCCATAAAGGAAGGGTTGCACTTCCGGTAAGGCGCCGTATTTTTGATAGGCCCACGCCAGCGCCCCCGTGATGACGACGGCCGGAACAATAAAGCACATGCCCGCTACGACCAGTCCTTTCCAGCCAGCCCTTTCGTGTCCGCAGTGCATGGTCATCTCTGTGGAGTTCGGGCCCGGGATCAGGTTCGTGGCGCCAACCAGGTCCAGGAAATGTTCCGGCGTGATCCATCTCCTTTTTTTTACCACCTCTTCCTCCATCATGGCAATATGGACCGCCGGGCCGCCGAAGGCGATGCAGCCCAGCCGGAGAAATACGCCGGCGATCTCCGTGAGGGAACCCTCTTTCTCTTTCCTCGCATTTGTTTGCGCGTCGTGCATGGATACCCGACCCTTGAAATTCCGCGGGTACGGACTGCCGAATATAAAAGAATTTTAGCGCCGAAGGATTTCAATTATTAAATCCTGATATTGCCATGACGACGAAAATAAATCTATGGCCAATCCCCGCGTCGGGCAGAAAGGAAAACTTTTCAACAAACTGCAAAAAACCGCGGAGCAGTTCACGCGTGAATTTGACCGGATCGACGCTGACCGGAAGAGAACGCTGACGGAGCTCGCTGCCTTCGTCAGGGGGGCCACCGTCGGCGGCGGCAAGGCCAGGTTGAATTTTATCTGTACTCATAACTCGAGGAGGAGCCACATGGCCCAGTTGTGGGCGCAGGCAGCGGCATACTATTACGGTATCGAAGGCGTCGAGTGCTTTTCGGGCGGAACGGATGCGACGGCCTTCAATCCCCGGGCCGTGGCGGCGATGCAAGAGGCGGGTTTTTCTGTTCAACGAATCTCGCAGGGGAATAACCCCTTGTACGACGCGAGATTCTCGGACGACGCTCCGGCTTTGAAAGTCTTCTCAAAAAGATACAGCGATCCAGTTAACCCTTCCTCGGATTTCGCCGCCGTCATGACCTGCTCGCATGCAGACGAAAATTGTCCGCTTGTGGCGGGCGCCTCAGCGCGCATCAGCGTTACCTACGACGATCCTAAAGATTTTGACGGTCTCCCGAACGAGGAACTAATGTACCGCGAACGCGCTCTTCAGATCGGCCGTGAGATGTTTTTTGCGTTTTCAGAGGTCACGTGATTCCTGGAGGATGGCTTTTAAAACGCGACAGTAAAAGGCGCGTTTTCGCGAAAGCACTCCCTCCAGGAATTCTTAGATGACCGGAGAGGCTCGGTGTTTATTCCTTTACCAGCCGCTTCACCAAGATTGTGTCCTGGTGAATAATTTTTAAGATGTATACACCCCGTTTCAATTCCCGCCCGAGTTCAACTGTAGAAGAGCCCGCCGCCATCGTGTAAGTGGTCACATATTGCCCATATTGATCTGTTACCACCAGTTTGACAGGTATGTCACCTTGCGCATCGACGTGTACCTCAAAGTTGTCCGCCGATGGATTTGGATGAACAGAGACCGGGACAAGCGCCGCGTCTGACTGCAATGTAATGGCCGATGCCGCGGGATACGTATCCTCACGTATACAAAGCGAGCCATTGGGATTTCCGCCGCTTTCCGGTGAAAAGTCGAAGAGTTTGGTGAATGTTGTGCCGTCCATAGGGATGCGGAACAGCACGCCAAGGTCGTTGACCCCGCCCGCATACGTCATTCCGTACAAGTATCCTTCGTGATCGGCAACCAGCGCTCCTGTGGGTCTCCTTCCATCCTCACCGGAAAATTCATGAAGGATGCGGAAGGAAGTTCCGTCCGTGTTGAGGCTGTAAATGACACCCATGTCGGCAATCCCACCCCTTGTGGTCATTCCATAGATTACATTTTCCACCACCAGCGCTTCATCAAGGGGTTCCCGGCCGTCAGTGCCGCCAAAATCATGGAGCTTCGCAAAGCTGCTGCCGTCAGGTTTGACCCTGTAAATCGTTCCAAGGTTGCCCTTAACTCCGCCGTGCGCGGTTGTACCATAGAAGAATCCGTCGGCCAATGCAAGTCCAGAGTAAGGGTTCATTCCGCCACTCACATTGTCAAAATAATGAATGACCTCAAAGCCGGACCCGTCGTGTTTCATCGCAAAAAGCAGTCCCCCTTCATTGACCCCTTCCGTCGCGGCGGCACCATATAGGTTACCATCAGGCAGTTCTACCAAAGGCGCTCCCGGGTCGTCACCATACCTGCTGTCATCAAACTCCCGGATTCTCTGAAAGTCTTTTTTCGCTACGCTGTGCCGATCGATAACACCGGGCCCGAGTTCATGCTGGCTCGACGCATAGAGGTGATTGTCAGAGCCGAGGAGCATGTTTGCATCTGTAAAATATACTTCATCCGGCCACCAGTCCACATGGCCGTCCGCCGTCAGCGTAAACAAATGATCCGTGTAAGGATGCTCGGCATGCCCGTAGAATGTATCCTCCGGCCCTGGTATGAGCGTCCCGCTAAGCGTTATGGCGTAGTAATTCGAGTCGCTGTCGTAATAGTACGGCACAAATTCGTTATCATAATTTTTCAGAAAAGCATTGTCATCGATGCTGTAACTGAAGATGGTTCCCCTCCCCTCAGTACCGCCATTCGTTGTCAGACCCCAAAGCCGTAGCCGTTGAATTGCCGGGCGCGTGGTAAACTGTGAAACACTTCCAAATTCAGAGCCTTCACGCCTTACACGTGCATAATATGTCGTCGAAGGTTTCAATCCCTTGATGATGAACGTAGTTTGAAAATCCTGCACACTCTTTATCAGTTGTCCATCTCCGCTAAAATCGGGCTCCGTATTTATTTCGACATCATGCCGGTCAGCTTCGGTCGCCGGTCTGATTGTCACCTTCACAACAAGCGGATCGATATTCTCGGCGCCGCTGGCAGGATACAACACGAAGGGCCGGGAACCGTCCCCACCGTAGTAGGGTGACAGTCGGTTACCCCCTATGGGTCGTTCCGTCGGGCAACTGCCAGCCCACCGAAAGGTGATCGGTGCCCACGCCCTGCTTGTGCAGCGCTTCGACGTAATAAGTTTGTCCTTGCACCAGTTCGATGGGAGCAGACCGCTGGCTCGGGAATTTATCCCATTCCCGCGGGCCGGTTGCACCTGAAACATAGGCAATCCGTTGGTTATGCGTTGGCGTTGCATCCGTGCTGAGCCACAGTTCACTGTGGTCATTGCTCGCTATCCAGAAAATGTACTCACCGCTAGCAGGCGGACAGATGAATCCGCTTATCCGGGCGCCGTAGTTTGTTCCCAGACTTCCTGTCTCGAACATTGTCAGTTCCATTTCCCCTGAGGGAGGATTGTCGATGGGAATGTCCGACACGCGATTTCCCTGCACGCCCGTCCAGTATTCGCGCCTGATCACACCCGAGGCTATGCATGCACGATTAACCGTAATGTTTACAGCGGAAGAGGTGTCACCGGAACCCGTATCATCAGACACCACGAGTGTCAGCGGATAAGATCCAACAGGAACATTCTTCCAGATATAGCGGAAGGCATAGTTGTCCGCAGCTTGAGTGCTGATCAGGGAAGTTCCGGCGTACAGCTGCACCGTCGCGTGTGGCGTTGGCGTGCCCGACCAGGCGCCAGTAACCTCAATGCTGGCAGGTGCGGTAAATATTTCGCCATCGCGTGGAGCCGTTATGACGATTTGCGGTGCAACGGTATCCGAAAACGGAGACAGTTTGTCGCCTGCGATCGGACGTTCTATGAAGCCGTCCGGCCATTGCCACCCGACTGCGACGTGATCGGTCCCTGCTCCCTGCTTGTGCAGGGCTTCTATATAATAGCGCGTTCCTGCCTTGAGCATGACCGGCGCCGACCGCTGCGACGGAAATTTATTCCATTGCCTGGGATCGGTCGCGCCGTTGACATAGGCAATCATGACTTTATTCCCCGGCGTGTCATCGGTGCTCAACCAAAGTTCACTGTCGTCGTTGCTCGCGATCCAGAAGGTATATTCACCGGTCATGGGCGGGAACACATACCCGCGTATGCGCGCTCCGTAATTCGTTCCGAAATTTTCGGGTCCCTCGAAACGGCTCAGCTGACTGGTACTCGTTGGAGTTTTGTCAAAGGGAATGGCAGATACATCGTTGCCGGCGATCCCCGCCCAGTATTCACGCAAAATTGATCCCGAGCTGGACGGTTGGGTCGCTACCGAATCTTT